>JABIHN010000004.1 GCA_018649625.1 Fidelibacterota bacterium
GAATTGTCTTTTTCCCGCAATGAGACCAATAATTTCATTGAGCGCGAAATTATTATCTTGAAATTCATCCACAATCAAGTGACGAAATTGATCTTGCACATTTTTTAGAATGGTTGGGTTATTATTTAATAATTCATAGGCAGATAAAATCATATCACCGTAATCCACAACATTGATTTGTTTTTTCCATGCTTGGAATTGGGGATATATATTTTTTAAATCAAGCAGCTGATTTGCAATTTCTTCAGTTATGAGGCCATCCTGATTAATAGCGGGAATCTCCATGATGCTTGGATTAATTAACTCATCTTTCATTCGATTGAAAAATGGAATAAAGCTTTCTGTCACTGCTCGTTGTGGATCCATGGGAAATTCATCAGAAGTGAATGAAAATTCATCAAATCGATCTAATAGCATATGAATCGCTTCGCTTTCATCTAATAATTGGGGGAGCGTCCCATCGCCAAAATCTTTTAATAATCGAAAGCAAAATGAATGGAAAGTGTTTACCGTCATGGTGTGAGCGATATTTCCGACGCGATCAACTATTCTATTTTTTAATTCTCGTGCAGCTTTTTCTGTGTAAGTTATAGCAAGAATATGGCTTGGATCGATTTTGTAATGTTCAATTAAGTGAACAATTCTATTTTCGAGCGTAAATGTTTTTCCTGTCCCAGCGCCGGCAAGAATCATTAATGGAGCCGGTGGATGCGTAATGGCAGCAAGTTGTTTTGAATTTGGGGTAGGTTTATTTATTTGAGTTACCATAAAGTAAAGATTAATAAGGCAGAAGATAAGGAAAATTACCCATTGGTTAAAATGACAATGGTTCATCTAAAAAAAACTTTTTTAACCTCTTGGGGTGTTGAGTGTCCTATGGGGTGAAATGATATGCAAAACGACCACGAACTCATTCAAGATTACCAAAAAGGAAATTTATCAGCTTTTGATGAAATTGTCCGCCGTCATTTATCTAATACGATTGGATTTTTCTATAATATTACCTTCGATCGAATGGCGTCGGAAGATTTGGCACAAGATGTCTTTTTTAAACTATATAAACACCTTAAGAAATTTCGCTTTGAATCAGCATTTACAACCTATCTCTATCGAATTAATATGAATACAGCCAATTCATATCTTACACGAAATAAGTGGAAAAATTTACTTCATTTAGACCAAGCACAAGAGAAAAGTGAGCATGACACAACGTTTGAAAGTGAATGGACTAAAAAAGAATTGTGGGAAGCTGTGGCAAAACTTCCGAAAAAACAAAGAACGGTTGTGATGATGAGAATTGCACAAGAATTACCTTATCAGCAGATTTCAGAAATAACAGGGATGTCTGTTGGGTCTGCAAAGGTGAATTATCATCACGCAGTCACAACTCTAAAAGAATGGTTAAGCCATGAATGATTTTGAACAAAAAATATTGAACACAAGAACAGAGATTCAATCGACGGTAGATTCTAATAAATTTTTAGGTCAATTACATGGGCGCGTGAAAAAATCTCAAGAAAGTCGTATAGTTGGATTGACTTCACTCATGATGGTATTGATAATTGGTGTATTATCTGTGATTGAATTAAAAACGCCTAATGACCATGAATTGTTTTATGTGGATGAAACAGAAAATTATTTTGAAACAGATTTTTGGACTGTGGATATTGATTCAATTGAAGTAAGTGACGATTACACTGAACAGCTAGCTTATTTTCTTTTAGATGAAGGCGATTTTTGGGACTCAGTAGATTTAATTAACGAATTAACAAATGAAAAGGAAATAATATTATGAAATCAATACTATTATTAGCTCTTATTTCCGGTTTAATGGCACAGGATTTTGATCGTCCTGAAAAAGACCATGAACGGTCTGAGAAAATGGAAATGATGATGGTCTGGAAACTCACAGACGAATTAGCACTTACGACAGAACAAGCTGAGAAATTTTTCCCACGGTTTCGCCAACATCGTCAAGAATTAGATGATACAAAGAAAATGGAACGGGCTTTAGGTAAAGATCTAAAGCAGAAAGTAAAAAAAGATAAAGATATTTCTGAAAAAGATGTAAAAGAAACCATCAAGAAAATGACAGAACTTCGCAAGCAGGTTGTTGATCTTGAATCTAATTTTCTTCTTGGGATGGATGATTTATTATCACCTGTTCAATTGGCAAGACTTGGCATGTTTAAACAGAAAATGATGAAAAATGTTCGAGGTGAGCTCAAAGAACATCGAGAAAAAAAAGGGAAGCGAGGTAAAAACAACCAATTTGGAAAACGAAATCGTCGTGGATTTTAATCTAAAATAATAAATGGAGTATAAAATGAATAAAATAAGTTTAATAAGTTTGTCTATTCTATTAATATTGAATGGATGTGTGAATGAACCCGTAAATGATACAGAATCTGTCTTAATGGATTTATTAGATCGGGATGAGGTCATCGGCGTGGATGGATTTGGCACTGAAGGTGATGCAGATTTGGATCATGAATTTGGGTTAGAAACCGATGGAATCTCAAAAATTTTAAGTGATACGTTGTCTTTTGGCGAAGATTATAAAATCCGGTTCGGCCGTCAGATTACAAGTCATGATAGGACTGTAGAATTTGATATTAATGGCGATACGGCTATAGCGCAAATTACTTATACTATTTTCGGAGAATTTATTGTAAAAGCAATGGACACAGCCAGCCATCAACCGATAGATTCATTAAGCTTCTCTAAAGAATTTTCAACTATTTTTTCTCGCAAAGTAAAATTCGTGAATATAGATGCTGGAAATGGAAGTTCAGATACAACATGGCGAATAAGTGGGCTTACACCTATGGTTGGCGGTTCTGGAGACAAAGTCTCTATTTTGTCACTGGTAATTTATTCATTAACAGATAGTCTTGATCAAGGTGAATTGCTGTATTCTTTTGAATCAGATGGAATGAGTGAGTTGTTTATTGATCGTGAATCTATACCAACATTCACAGCTTTTTCAAGATACCAGGTTGAAGTGACCGTAGATAATTTGGGACCAGAACTAACTGCAGATAGTGCTGGTGTTGGAGAATGGGTTCTGAAAAATTACGGTAGATCTTCCCGTGCACGAGGTCGAAGATATTTGAATGATAGAGGTACCTTCTTAGATGCTACTATGAATGATAATATTCATACAGGAGGATGGCGTACCCATGGTCCAGGTTTTGGGCGTCGTCATCGTGGATTTAAGTCTTTTGTTGAAACCATTGATTTGGCTACCATTTTTGTAGAAGATGGTGGATATAATACTGCAGTTTGGTCTATACCGTATCGAATAGAACGACCTTAGATTTGTTTCATAGGGAAACAAAAATCCCGTCAGAATTATTCATTTAATTTTTGGCGGGATTTTTTTTGTCATTCAGAGACTCGTAAAATGCGAGTCGTGGAATCTACTGAAACGATGATTTGGTTTTTGACTATGAAGGTTCTTCACTCCGTTCTGAATGATTTTTATCAATGAAGGACAGAGAATATTATTAAAAAAGCAGCTATTTTTTCAGATAAGTGATTTTATATATACTCGTTTTGGAATTTCCTTTCATGATTCCAAAATATATCCCGTTCGCAACTGGATGTCCCAATTTGTTTTTTCCAGTCCAGCTTAATTGAGTAACTGTTGGTTCAGGAAAATATTGGGAATAATTCCATATTTCGCGCCCTTTGATATCAACGATTCGAAATTGAATAGTTTGCTCAGAAATAACCTGAAAATCTATCTGTATTGAAGATCCAAATGATGGATTAGGGTAGGGAGGATATAGGGTAAAATCTTCAGAATAACCATCTGTAAGCTGTAAACTATATTCCCAATCATAATCTTCTTCACCTTTTGCTGAAACAATTATTACAATCCATTCGATGCCAATTTTGGGATCAATATTTAATTCATGTCCGTGTTTCACAACCCATTTTTCTTCACCGTTGATTTTAACAACGGATGTTAAGGAAAAGTGGCCACTCAATTCTGATAAGTTCAGTGTAATAGGTGCATCCGTATATAATGAATAATAATGAGAACTATAAAGCCGAAGGGAGCTATTTAGTATTGTTTGGATTTTTCCTTTTTCGAAAATGAGATAATCCGTTTTAGGAGGCGGATTTACCACCGTTAAATAACCGTCAGCTTCTTCGTAAGCATATAGCCCAGCGTTGGTGCTAGAAGAGAGTATCTGGTTTGCCACACGCATTTGGGTAACAGCACTCTCTAAGCTTGAATTCACTTCGTTTAATGCCGCATCAATGGCTTTATAACTAATATCGGAACTAGGGTTTGCCATGTCTCTAGAAAAATTCCAAGTGTTTCTTATTGTTTCTCGACCGCCTAAATGTTCATCTATATATTGGAAAAGAATACAAGTTCCATACATGAATGACGTTTCAGTGTTAATAGCTTTTTCAGGATATAAAAAAAAGTTTGGGATGTATCGATAAAAATCATTGATATCATTATATAATTCGTCTTCAGTCCACGTGGCGGATGCTTCCATAAACCAAAAAGCTTCATAGCAATTATAACCAAATTGAATGGCATGAAAAAATTCGTGACTTGCGGTTACTTGAATATTCTCTATTTCTGAATGATCACTAAATTGGGATGCAGTATAAGAATTTCTCATTTTTATTGTGCTGTAACAGGATGAACCTGAACCATCACCATACGTTATGGCAAAATAATTAGAAGGTAAGTATTCAATATTAATTTCATATAAATCATGATCATTATTTGGGTTTACAGGAGGAGAATCAAATCCCAGTGAATCCATTTGAAATGACCAAACATTTTCATAGATACTCGCCATTGTTGTAACATACTCTACATTTTCCACAGCATCATTGGATGTTGAATCTAGTGTATAATAAAACCGAAAATGTTCGGTGTCATAACTTTGATCTAGCGTGTTGGATTTCAATATAATAATCTGGTCTTCCTGATAAGAAAGCCCAATTTCACTTAATCTAGTTTTTTCATTATTCGCTAAATTTTCTACGCCATGTCTAATAAGATTATTTACGTGTAAAGTGGCATGGACGGTAGAAGATCTTGAATGAAATAAAGCATTATAGGATTCTCTTATTGACCAATCACTCCCAAATAATCCAGTGTATAAAGATAAATAGAAAAGGAGTTTAATCGTCCAATTCATCGAACTTATCTTTAAACTTATAACGAATAAAAAGTCCCATTCCGATAAAGACTATCGCCCAAATTATTGCGAAAAATATGATAGTTTCTCTCATCTAGTTTACCAAATTAAATCTACGAGTAAGGTAGTTAAAAGAAGACCAATGCCCACGTTAGTTTGATTATTTAATTTATGCGCAGGATCCTGAAGAATCCCAGATAGAGTTAGACCCGTACCGGTAATGTATAACCAATTTCGTAATGGATTTTTCATGACGAATCTTTTTTTGTCTAATTTCATATCTTTTATCGTATCCAGTTGGGCAAGATATTCAGTAGAATAATGTAGGGATGCTATCAAAGAATTTGAGTTTTTTTTCAATGAAAATTCATGATTTTGTATGGGCTTATTGATCCGTAATCCAATTTGAAGAGATTCTTCATTATTAAAAATTTGGAATCGAGATATTCCAATTGGCAATCTAGATGGCATTAATGAAGATGAGTCTCCCGTTACTTGATAAAGTGTAATGTAAAACCATCCAGATTTTGCTTGCCAGCCAGTTATATTATCTAAAATAGGTTTTGTATCTAAATCCATTTGGATGAGAACACCATTTGCTTTGCTTGTGACAGAAATTGATTTTAATTGATTTTCTTGTGCTAAACCAATGACTGAACAAAAAATAAAAAGAATAATTTTTGTTGAGATATTAATATTAAATCCCGTTTTAATTATAATGACACGTTAAAATTTACTTTTTTCTTTAACAGGGAAAATTCTTGTATGTTTCATATTCAAGAATTTACACTATTTATCCTGATAAAATAAAGAAGGTACAGCAAAACTGTCCCTTCTGATAATAGATTTAGAGTGAGATTAGTATACATCTTGAGACGCATTGTTTTATAGAATATTACTTAAGATAGGATTTTATTATAAATCAAATTGAATGAGAACACCATTTGATTATTAGTGATTGAAATTGATTACTGAGCTTTAAAAAAAATGAATTGACAAAAAAAATATAATTATAATATTAAAAATATCAAATGCTAATGTATGAAATACAGTTTACCTGTATTTGAAAAAGGACTTAAAGAAGACAATCAAGTCTTCTTTAAAATGCACCTTTTTCTTAAATTCATTACAAGACAATGACATCTTAAATAATAAAAGGAGCTATATCATGAAAAGAATGATTGTTACTTTGAGCTGTATGTTTAGTATGGTATTTAGTCAAGACTATGTGGGTTCGGCTAATTGTCAAGTCTGTCACGCTGACCATTATACAGATTGGTCTGGTTCCGGACACCCATTCAAAGCAAATATAAAATCACAGGGTTGGAATATTTTGGGAGCCGCGGCAGATGGCGGACCTCAATTTCCAAGTTTTGTAAGCAACTATAGAGATACATGGATGGATACAATAAACGCATCTTGGTTAGACGATATTACAGGTGTGATTGGCGGTTTTGGGTGGAAGGCGCGATTTATTGATAATACTGGTAAAATTGTTGGAACGGCAAACAGTATTGTGAATCAAGGGTTAGGTCATAATCAAATGAATTTTTATGGTGGAGAAGAATGGGGCTGGAAAGATTATCATCCCAGCGATGATAAAACATATAACTATGGATGTTTCAGATGTCATACCACAGCTCCAACAACCGATGGTACTTGGCTTGATGGCGTAACAGGATTAGGCACGTTTGTAGAAGATGGTGTTGGTTGTGAAGCGTGTCATGGTCCTGGAAGTGACCATGTGAGCGACCCAAATGCCTCCAATATAGATCTTGTATATGAATTTAATATCACCGATACAACGGGTCTTGACTTTGGTGGAACTTTGGGCGTAATTCCTCCAGATCCAAATGGAAATAGTGTTAATTATCTGTGTGGTTCATGCCATAATCGCGGGTTTAATGCGCCCATCGAGGCGAAAGGTGGCTACATTAAGCATCATGAGCCGTGGGAGGAATCCTTGACGTGGGATGGACATAGTTTTATGTCCTGTACAACTTGTCATGAGCCACATAAACGCGTTGTTTGGGATGGTGATGGTGTGGATCTTACTTGTACAGAATCTTGTCACTCAACCCATCTCGCAAATACAAATCATTCAAGTTCTGCTACGTGTGTTGATTGCCATATGCCTTTTGCCGGGAAATCTGCTGTTGCTCGAGGAGAAAGTGGTTTTAAAGGAGATATTCGGTCACATCTATTTAAAATAACTGTGAATGCAGATCCTATGTTTACAGAAGATGGTTCATTTGTTCGCGACGATGAAACTCGCCCAGCATCCTTAGATCTAGGATTTTCATGTCTAGGATGTCATAATGATGATCCAAACGATAATATTCCTGATAAAACCATGGAAGAAGCTGTGGCATCCGCGGCAAATATGCATGGGACTGTGTCAACAGATCCTTATAATCCAGTCGTAAATCAATATACTTTAGAACAGAACTATCCAAATCCATTTAACCCGAGTACGAACATCTCTTTTACATTGCCCAAAGAAGATCAAGTGCAATTGACAATTTATGATGTATCGGGGAAAAGAGTGAATACTTTAGCGCAAAAATCATATGAAGCGGGTCAACATGTGATTACTTGGAATGGTTTTACCGAAATAGGAACCCTTGTTCCTGCTGGAATTTATTTTGCAGAAATGAGCACACCTGATTTCAGAAAAACAATTAAAATGGTATTTATGAAATAGTCATTCATTCTTGTTATATAAAAAAGGGGAAGCAATTGTTTCCCCTTTTTGTTATCAAGTTTTCGAAACAAGTTGAATTGTTAGATTTGGATTTATCAGAATAAGGAATCTTTTCTAAGTCTATCCTAATATTGGGATGGACATCAATTGGATGTTTATACAGATTTCTGGGGTCTAGAATTGTATAATATTATAAAAGTCAGTTCTTATATCGTTTTAATAACAGTGGGGATTAAGTCCGTTAGTTTGGAATTAACACCCGCCTTGAGGTGCTTTCTTTTTCTTTCGGCGTTTTATAATTGGTTTATCTGTTTTAGTCTTTTTGGATTCATTCGTTGATTTCATTTCGCCTCCAAAATATTGACTAGCGCCTTTTCGAAATTCATATTTAGCAATTTCATCATCTGCACTATAGGGAGATGGTGCACTGGGGTTTAAGATTGTTTCTGTCCAATAATTTAATCCACCTTGAAGGACGTAATTATTTTCATATCCTAATTGTCTCGATATCATCCAAGCTTCATGAGCTAAAGTTGTTCCATTGGAATATAAAATATTCATTTTAATTCCTTGATCTAAAAAATCGATCCACTCTTCATCTAATATTTGACTCAATGGAATATTCAATGCGTTCTCCAAATGGAATTGGTCAAATTCTTTTGGTGTTCTAATATCAATTAATTGGATAGATGGATCTTGGTTTACCATCCAGTCGGCCAATTCATCAGATGAAACCATTTCAGAACGGTATTTTACTTCGTTTAGCATTTGTTCTGCCGTAAGTCGGAAAGGTTTTGTTGTATTTTCAGGTACAAATGCAATTATAATACCTAAACCAAAATAGACTGCTGATAGTAATAATCTTGGAATCATTATTAATACTCCTTTTGCGGAAATTTCTTTTCAGCCATTTCAGCGACCCAAAACATTAACAATGCTGCTATAATTATAAAAAATGTTAATAGTCCTTGAGATATTCCAATAAGCTCGGATAGCTTTATTTGTCCCCAATATTCAGCCATATAAAGTGGCTTTATCCATTCAAAAGTTTCGCCGAAAAGTAGAATACCAATAAAAATACCCCCAAAGAAAACCATGGCATCAATTTTTCCTATTGCAGCAGCACAAACGCTTGTTCCAGGGCAAAAACCACCAACTATAAACCCTGCGCCCATAATTATACCACCGATAATTGCTGACCAAAGATAAGTTGGATTTACCCAAATGAGATTTAAATCAATCCAATCAAAAAGACTTAAATATAATAAGCCAATCATGCCAGTAATCGCACCAGTGAAGAACACTTTTAATACAACAGCATCATATCCATAAAAAACACCTGCCAGTTTTCGGCTTGATGAAAATCCTGCTTGTTCTAATATAAAACCAAATCCAATTCCAACGCCAAAAGCAATTAAAAAATTCCATCCTTCTGCGATAATCTCTTGTGGTATTAAAGGTCCCATTTTTTCCTCCTAAATCCAATTTCTTCTAAAAAAGTATGCGAAAGCAAATGCAGTACCAAAAATGGCCATCATTGATACAAAACCTGCCACAGATAAAACGGCCATTCCAGTAAGAGCAGACCCACTGGTACAGCCACGACCAAGTTGACTTCCGTAACCGAAAAGGACACCACCTATTCCAGCCAAAATCAATCTTTTCTTTGATGTAATGTTGGGATGATGCTCGACTTTTAATTTTAGTCTGCCTGCAAACGCCCCAGATAAAAATCCACCAACTAAAACACCTAACACTTCAAAAACAAGCCAGGTTTTTAATGGGTTTTTACCGTCACCAATATATTTGCTATAAAATCCGGAATTATTTGCATGATCGGGCGCAACCACATCAACCACGGATACAACCACACTCTTAACCGCACCACTTGCGCCTAATCCTCTTCCTGTAAAGTAGAATGCGGCAACTAAGACTAAACCGAGTAAAATACCCGCCAAATAAGGATTCATATATTTTGTTGAACTCATTTTCTTTCCTTTAATAAAGCCATCGACTTGCTTGTCCAGCTTCTACAACAATAAATCGTAGCATGATGCTACCATAAAGCACCAAGATAGCTGACAAATATGCAGGTATGGGTTTATTTTTTAATTCTAAAATTTCTAAAAAGATTGGGACTATTAATCCTAATCCAACAACAAAGACCCAAAATTGAACGGTAAATGGGCCGCCCAAAAATAAATTTGCTGCTTCAATATGAACTTTGGTTCCGGCAAGAAACCCCATAAACATATGAACAATCAAAAACAATTCAGTTATAATCAACATAAAATCAATTTTGATGAAAAGATGTTTTTCTTTCTTTGATTTTGATAACAAAATTATAAATGCTGCCCCAGCAGATAATCCTGATGTCAAAAATAATGGACCTAAGATTGCTGTATTCCAAAAGGGGCGAGCATTAAATGCTGACAATAAGATTCCTGTATACATTCCTAAAATAATTGATAAAAATATAATGAGCCATGCGACCTGTTTTCGTATCTCAATAAATTTAGTTAGGATATCTTTTATCCAATTATATTTCCAATCCCAATTTGGGAACACATCTTGCACCCAACTCGCAGACCAAATAATAGAAAGTGGGGTAACGACCATAAGTGTCCATGCACCCCAACTCATGGGTGATTCCCAACGGATATTGGTATAAAGCTGCCAAAAATATAATTTATGACTTAAATCTAAAAATAGGGCAAATAAACCAATGCCTAAGAAGAATGGTGTAAACATTGGAGCAATCATAACTACCGTAGGGTACTCAGAAGATTTATCTCTGATTGTGTACAGAGCAGAAAAAAATAATATCCCAGCTACAAGTCCACCAATAAATAAATAAAATGGAATTTCCCATCCCCAAATATGGAGTGTTGGATCAATCTCAGGATTATTTCTACCGCTAATTATAATTTCTTCAATCATGTCATTACCTTAAATCAAATAATATATGTTAGGGTCAGTTCCAGCTTCCGGAATTAAAGTTTTCCATTTCCGTTTTTTTAATAATTTGGAAATATCGCTATTTGGATCATCTGTATCTCCAAAATACATGCAAGTTGTCGGGCATACATCAACACAGGCAGGGTTTTGACCTTTCTCTACACGATGGATGCAAAATGTACATTTATCGACATGGCCTTCAGGGTGAATATATCGTGCATCGTAAGGGCAACTCTCAATACAAGCACCACAGCCAATACATTGGTCTGCATCAACAAGAACAATTCCGCCCTCAACAATATGACTTGCTTCAGTAGGGCAACATCGAACACAGGGTGCATTTGAACAATGATTGCATCGTTCACTTCTAAATTCCATGGATAAGTCAGGGTAGGTTCCGGATGTTGCTTCTATAACCCAATCTCGACAAAATCCCGTTGGTACATGATTTTCAATTTGGCAGGCCACTACACAATCACTGCAGCCTACACATTTTTTTGTATCAATAGCCATTGCATATCGCATTAGCTTTTTCCTTTTGAAGGTGCTTCTGTTAGAAATGTAACAAAGTTTCCACGCATTCCAGTTCCACCCATTTCAGGATCAATATGTACCTTAGTTATCATTTCTGCATCACTTGCTCCGCGTCCATATGCACGGGTTAAACGTTTATCTGTATGTCCAAATCCATGTATCATATAGACAGAGTCCCAGCGAATTCGTTCAGTTACGCGAACTTTAATAGGAAAGGATGTTACAATGCCATCTTGATTTTCCAACCAGATTTCTTGATTATTATTTAAATCCCATTCTTTAGCAACTTTAGGATTTACCCAAACCTTATTTTCATCCATTAAGTCAGTCAAATTTGGATTATTTGCTGTTCGACTAAAAGTATGCATAGGAGCTCGTCCATAAATCAACCGATAAAATCCTTCAGGTGGTTCTTCATGTTGGGTATATTTTGGCAATGGATCGTATCCTTCATCTTCCATGGCTGTTGAATAGAGCTCTATTTTTCCTGTATTCGTGTTAAACTCATAATCTTCTAGATTTTCTAATGGGTAAAGGTCATCATACTCACGAGCATATTTTTTTAACCCGATTTTCTTCATTTCTTCAAGTGATAATCCCATTTGTTTTAGTTGCCAATCTAATTCGTCTTCTTCTTTCTCGAATGGAAAATAATCACTTAGGTCTAAACGTTGTGCAAGTTCTTTTGCCATCCACCAAGCAGGTTTGGAATCATATTTTGGTTCTGCAGCTGGTGCACGTAAAGCGATTGTTGGCTCTCGGTGGCCACTCACTCTTAAATTATCATATCGCTCAAGGTAAGTGCATTCAGGCAAAACAACGTCAGCATAACCAGTTATTTCCATTGGCATGGTATCAATAACGACCATAAGGTCTAAATTTTGAATAGCTTTAATTGTGTTGGCCTGATTTGGGAGGGTAGAAATCAAATTTGTACCATTCACTATCCAAGCCTTGAAGGAGCAATCTCGATCGCCTGCTGGAATAGTGGCATCACAAATACCGGATGCTAGAGCTAATCCTGCTAATTTATATTTCCCTGGAAAAGCGTCTCGCCATGTTTTGGATGGCGTTGGGTATTTTGGAATATCGAGTTTGGCGATTTTTTTCTTTTCAGGATTATAAAACCCACCACGGCGTCCCCAACTTCCTAATAATGCATTTAAAATTGCGACTGCTCTTAAACGTTGCGTATCGTCTCCGTACCATGTAACGTGCCTACCTGGGTGAATTATAACTGATGGAGAAGCATTGGCCATTTCTTTCGCTGTTTTGCGAATAATATTTGGTTTGATGGTCGTAATTCCATAAGCCCATTCAGGGGTAAATGATTTAACATGTTCCTTTAGTTCATCGAAGCCAAATGTATATTTTTCAACAAATTTTTTATCATACCATTCTTCATTGATAATGACATGAATCCATGAGAGGAGCAATGCCATATCTGTTGATGGTTTAATCGGAAGCCAAAATTTGGATTTGCTAGCTGCAGTTGAAAATCTTGGGTCGACTGTGATAATTGTAGCGCCTTTATCAATGGCTTCAGACATTTCTTGAACTTGCCCATTATGCATATTTTCACCAATATGAGACCCTATCAAGACAAGGCATTCAGTATCTCGAATATCAACCCGTTCAGGAGAACCGATTCCTTCACCATAGGTTGCAAAAAAACCAACTTCTCTTGGCCCTCGACATTGTGCATAGGACGGTGCTGTTATATTAGTAGAACCAAATGCTTTAAGCATACGCCCAAAGTGTTTTCCACCACTGCCGTGACTAAAAAGTGCTATACATTCTGGTCCATATTGATCAGAAATCTTTTTCATTTTTTTTGCAATGAAATTAAAAGCTTCATCCCAAGTTGCTTCTTGAAATTCTTGTTTACCATTAACAGTATGTCTTATTAAAGGAGTTTTAAGACGATCGTCATCATAATACATTCCAACGCCACCCGTTCCGCGTGGACAGAGGCGCCCATTACAATGTGGATCATCATCATTGCCGGTTAATTTCCAAATTTCACCCTTTTCATTGAGGTGAGTCCAAGCAGCACATTTCCAAAAACAAACTTCACAATACGTTGGAATTCTTTTTCCACCACCTTGGGTAACGCCATCTAATACAACTGAATTACTTAAATAATTAAATATAGGATTTGAAAATGCAACTGCTCCCAAACCAAAACTTCCAATTTTAATAAAATCTCTTCTTTCCATTATAGTTGTTTAGTTAGTTGGTGGTTCGTGAAATTTGAAAATAAAATGACAATTGTGCTTTCTAGATGCCTTGCATAGATGTTTCGCGTTCTTTTTGCCAATATTTTCATAAAATGAATAATAAAAATTAAATAGATAATAAGTGAATAACAAGACCATTTTATCTTTTTATAAGACAAAAAAAACTATTTATTCATGAGCTCTCTTTTTTCAATCACACGATGTGCTAATTCTTCCAAATTTTCACTTGATAACATTTCACGTATATTTTTTCGTATAGGCTTCCATTTATGATGTAGAGGACAGGGAGCATCATCGCTACAGTAATCAAGGCCGATTGCACATATATCTTTTTCCGGAGGAGGTCCATCAACGGCATCTATTATTTCGTGTAAATAGATATCTTTGGCATCGCGACCTAAATTAATTCCACCATTTCGGCCTCGTTTTGCAATAATGAGTCTTCTTTTTACCAGGGTTTGCACAATTTTGGCTAAAAATTGATATGGAATATCGTATGACTTAGCTATAGATGATATCATTGTGGGTTTATCGGTTTGAAATTCCGATAAATGGATCATTGCCTGAATGGCGTATTCTGCTGATTTACTATAAAGCATGAATTGAATGTTATAATTATTTCCTGAAGAAACCAAGACCCAAATATCCTTTATTATATTGTTTTAATTTAATAATTCAGTGATGTGATTATTAGAATTACTGAATCCAAAACCTCCTCAATAGGAAGAAGAGAGAATAAGAAGGAAAAATACCCACTAAGGTTGGGCTTTGGATTCAATTTTAAAATTCTTTTATTAGTGAAAAAAAAATCTGCTGCCATTCTTATTAAAAATAAATTGTTTTTTTACACTCAAGTCTAATTTATATGAATTTAATAAACAAGTAAATAAGATAATTAAATCTGATTAATAATTATAGAGATAGTAATAGTTTAAAAGTACTATGCTAACTAGAAAATATTTAAGATAGTAAATTAATGAATATGATATAATATATAACAGTATCACATAGATAATGTATAAGCTAATTAAATGTTAAAGTTTGTTTTTGACAGGGTAATGTTAAATATTAATTATAAAGGATAAAAATATCCTAAATAAAACTTGATTGTTAAATATCTCCTTAGTAATCTTATAACAAGATAACACTATCCATTATTATGTTTTACTCAAAATCAGCGAAATATGCTATACAAGCAATGATTTACCTAGCGGTAAAAGAGGGGCAAGGTCTCATTATGGTTTCCGAAATTGCTGACGCATATAAAATTCCCCAATCTTTTTTGTCGAAAATAACTCGCACCTTGAGAAAACACCATCTAGTACATTCGACTCGAGGTCGAAATGGTGGAATAGAATTAGCCAAAGAGAAAAATGAAATTTTAATTAATGAAATTTTATTTGCGATAGATGGACCAGAGTCATTGGTTCCTAAATGCGGCTTTGGTTATGATTCGTGTACGGATGCTCTTCCATGTCCTTTTCATCATAGATGGAAAGATACCGTAACACAGGTTCATGAATTAATGGAAAAAGAAACGCTTGGAAATTTGGCCAGGGATGTTGTTAAACGGAATTATCTACCGGGAATGAAAAAAACAGATTTCGATATTTTTGCATAATCAATAAAAATCAATTCATGAAAAATAAATATAAAATTCTCATACCTTTTGTTTTCTTGATATCTGGAGTTGTTTGTCAAGATGTCGATCAATTTTTCAAACAAAATTGTTCAAGTTGCCACACGATTGGTGGAGGTCGCCTTACTGGACCTGATTTAAAAAATGTACATGAAAGAAAAGACGACGAATGGCTTAAAAAGTTTATCAATGACCCTGTAGCAATTATTAATTCTGGAGATGCATATGCTCGTCAGATATTAGATGAGTCACGCGGAATAATGATGCCTAAAGTTGGCGGTCTAACGCCATTTATTGTTCAATCGTTATTGGATTTAATTAAAGAAGAATCTGCAAAAGAAAAATCAAAATATAGTGGATCATCACTCGCTGATCGTGTTTTAACACCTGAAGATATCATTATAGGGCGAGCATTGTTCTTAGGTACTACTGTATTGAAAAATAATGGACCATCATGTATAGGATGTCACTCAATTTTTGGTGAAGGACAATTGGGCGGAGGTTTATTAGGCCCTAATCTAACTGATGTATATGGCCGACTAGGGGGCAAAACAGCTTTGGCTGCTTGGTTATCTAGCCCGGCTAGCGAAACCATGGGACCTATATATGGGAAGCATCCTATTGATGAAAAAGAAGTTCTTCCTTTGGTCGCATTTTTTAAAGAGAAAGGAAAGTCAAATATCAGTGAAGCGGGAATGCATGATTTCAATTTTTTGATTTTTGGATTTGTAGGATTAGCAATCGTACTAATATTATTTGATTTGTTTTGGGGCAATCGTCTCCGTTCTGTCAGAAGAAAACTGGTTAAAGGAAAAGCATTATGAGTGATAAAAAGGGAAACCTTTCTTGGATACAAGATGAAATTGTTCCACAAAATAGAAAATGGGAAGAATTTTATAGAAATCGGTGGCAACATGATAAAGTTGTTAGAAGTACCCATGGCGTAAATTGTACAGGTAGCTGTACTTGGCAAATTCATGTAAAGGATGGAATTGTAACTTGGGAAATGCAAGGATTGGATTACCCAAAATTAGAAAGCGGTATTCCTCCTTATGAACCACGCGGTTGCCAACGTGGCATTTCATTCTCATGGTATTTATATAGTCCTTTAAGGGTTAAATATCCTTATATACGTGGTATCTTATTAGATTTATGGAAAGAAGCTCGTGCTGAGTATTCGGATCCAGCGGAAGCATGGAAATCAATGGTCAATGATCCTGAAAAAAGAAAACGGTGGCAAAATGCTCGAGGAAAAGGTGGGTTTCGTCGCGTAGATTGGGATTCTGTTAAAGAATTGATTGCTGCATCAATGGTGCATACAATTAAACAACATGGTCCAGATAGGATTGCTGGTTTCTCTCCGATTCCTGCAATGTCTATGGTGAGTTATGCAGCTGGTGCTAGACTCATGCAGTTGGTGGGCGGGGTTTCTCTCTCTTTTTATGATTGGTATTGTGATCTTCCTAGTGCATCTCCAGAAACATGGGGAGAACAAACAGATGTGCAAGAATCTGCCGATTGGTACAATTCAAAAATGTTAGCTGTCATGGGTGCAAACTTGAATATGACACGGACGCCTGATGTTCATTTTGCTGCTGAAGCACGTTATAATGGTACAAAAATGGTAGTATTTTCTCCGGATTTTTCTCAAGTATCAAAATTTTCAGATGAATGGATTCCTGTAAATGCGGGTCAAGATGGAGCATTCTGGATGGCTGTAAATCATGTCATTCTCAAAGAGTTCCATCACGAGAACCCTACCGAAGATTTTCTCAAATACACAAAGCAATATACAGATTCACCCTTTTTGGTAGAAATAAAACAAGCAGGAGATGTAAAAAGGCCAGATCAAATGTTACGGGCTAATCGCTTAAATCAATACAAAGATATTGAAAATGGAGATTGGCAGTTTCTAATGTGGGATGAAGAAGATAAACAGACTAAAGTTCCCATGGGAACTGTTGGAAATCGTTGGGCAGTAAAAAATAAGGGGAAATGGAATCTTAAATTAAAAGATAATGTTGATGGATCACCCATTAGCCCACAGCTATCTTTCTTAAATGATTCTGATGATTTAATTGAAATAGAATTGGATAATTTTGCTGAAGGTGAAACAAACCTTCGGAAAGTCCCTGTAAAGTATATTGAAACCGCTGATGGAAAGGTTCCAGTTGCTACGGTTTATGATTTACTAATGGCACAATATGGTGTGGGTCGTGGAATAGACGGATATCCCGATTCTTATGATGATGATGATTTATATACACCAAATTGGTCCGAAAAATATACAGGAATATCACCTGAGACCTTAATACGATTTGCAAGAGAATGGGCAAGCACAGCTATGCATACTGGTGGAAAATGTACTGTTATTATTGGTGCAGGAATTAACCATTGGTATCATGCTAATCTTACATATCGCGCTGCAATTCATGCACTCATGTTTACAGGTTGTATTGGTAAAAATGGTGGTGGATTGGCTCATTATGTGGGACAGGAAAAGTTAGCTCCAGGCGAATCTTGGGGATCAATTGCCTTGGCAAAAGATTGGTATGGTCCATCACGATTACAAAATACACCGAGTTGGCATTATGTTCATTCAGATCAATGGAGATATGAAAAAGGATTTACTGATTATCATACAGTTCCAAAGCATCAACCGGAAAATAGCTTGGCCAAAGGGCATACCATTGATGTGAATGTGAAGGCAGTTAGGAATGGATGGTTACCTTTTTATCCGCAATTTGAAGCAAACCCGATTGACTTGGTGAAGGAAGCTAAGAAACAAGGTGCTACGGATGAAAAAGGAGTCGTGGATTACGTTGTTGAAAAGTTAAAAAAACGAGAATTAAAATTTTCCATTGAAGATCCTGATAATGCCAATAATTTTCCACGAGTTTGGTTTGTTTGGCGTGGAAATGCAATTGGTGGAAGTGCCAAAGGCCATGAGTTTTTCTTAGACCATTATCTGGGAACACATACAAATCAAGTATCTGATAGTAACTTCGCAAAAGGATCTACGGAAGAAGTTGTATGGCATGATAAAGTTCCTCAAGGGAAAATGGATTTAGTTGTTGATCTAAACTTTAGAATGGATACTTCAGCTTTGTATTCTGATATTGTATTACCAGCAGCCACTTGGTATGAAAAAGATGATTTGAATTCAACGGATATGCACAGTTTTATCCACCCGTTACAAGAAGCAGTTCCTCCTGCATGGGAATCGAAAAGTGATTGGGATATTTTTAAAGAAATCTCTGATTCTTTTTCAAAAGTAGCCAAAAATCATTTCCCAGATTCAGTGGAAGATTTAGTAACTATTCCATTACTACATGATACTCCAGCTGAAATATCTCAAAAAGAAATAAAAGATTGGATCAGTGGCGAAATTGAAGCAATTCCGGGCAAAACCATGCCAAATATGAAAGTGGTTAGTCGTGATTTTAAAAATGTATATAATCAATTTATATCGTATGGTCCCAATGTTCCAAAAAATGGATTGGGAGCTCATGGAACGAATTATTCAGTAAAAGATGAGTATGAGAAATTAAAAGATGAATTTCCAACGGAAACTTGGGAAGGGAAAACATATCCTTCATTGAATGAAGCCAAAAATGTCGCAAATACTATATTAACATTGGCAACTGTAACCAATGGTGAATTGGCATATCGATCCTATAAAAATATGGAAGAAAAAACGGGATTAGTTTTAGCTGATCTTGCTGAAAAAAATCGAGGATCTCGCGTGGATTTTGACGGGTTATGTGCTCAACCAAAACGATTGTTAAATAGTCCAATGTGGTCAGGGTTGACTGAAAATGGTCGAGCTTATTCACCTTTTACATATAATGTTGAACGATTGGTACCTTGGAGAACATTAACTGGACGACAACAATTTTATTTAGATCATCCGGGATATATTCAATTTGGGGAACATTTACCAACTTATAAACCAAAACCAACGCCAATCCAATATGCGGAATTAACGACAAGTGAGACTGAGCATAAGACAAAAATATTTAATTATCTTACTCCGCATGGAAAATGGCATATTCATTCCACGTATGGTGATAATCATCGTATGTCTACACTTAGCCGTGGTGTAGAACCATTTTGGATTAACGATAAAGACGCTGAAGAATTAAATATTGTGGATAATGATTGGGTTGAAGTTTACAATGATAATGGCGTTGTAGTAACTCGAGCAAATGTGAGTGTAAGAATTCCTCGTGGAATTGTCATTATTTATCACGCTACAGAACGAACATTATCTGTCCCTAAATCACCTCTTCGTGGAAATAAAAGAGCTGGAATGAATAATAGTTTAACTCGTGCCCGATTAAAACCGAATCTAATGGTGGGTGGGTATGGACAATTTACGTATCATTTTAATTATTGGGGACCTACTGGTGCAAACCGTGATACCTATATAATGGTTCGGAAACTTCCAATCTTAAACTGGTAAAAATTTAAAAGAGAGTAATATGGATATAAGAAGTCAAATTTCGATGGTTTTTCACCTTGATAAATGTATCGGGTGCCACACATGTAGTATTGCATGTAAAAATATCTGGACTGATAGAAAAGGGACAGAATATATGTGGTGGAATAATGTGGAAACAAAGCCTGGAACGGGTTTTCCTACTCGCTGGGAAGATCAAGATAAATATAAAGGTGGTTGGGAGTTAGTTGATGGTGAATTAAAACTGAAATCAACTTCTAAAAGTAAAACCATCACTAATATTTTTCATAATCCGACCATGCCAACAATGGACGATTATTATGAACCATGGTCTTATAAATATAAAGATTTATTTGACGCACCAGCCGGCGATGATCAACCAACGGCTAAGCCAATTTCTATGGTGACAGGTGATTATATGGATATTGAAGCAGGCCCTAATTGGGATGATGATTTATCAGGTTCACCTATTTATGCTGAAAATGATATTAATTTAGATGTTTTATCAGACGAGCAGAGAGATCAGTTATTTGCCATTGAGCGTCTCATGATGTTTTATTTTCCTCGGATCTGTAATCATTGTGTGAACCCATCCTGTGTGGCATCTTGCCCATCCGGCGCACTTTATAAAAGAGGAGAAGATGGAATTGTTCTTCTTGACCAAGAAAGATGTCGTGCATGGAGATCATGTATTTCCGCCTGTCCATATAAAAAAACCTATTATAATTGGAATACTGGGAAATCAGAAAAATGTATTCTTTGCTTTCCTCGTATAGAAACAGGTCAAGCGCCTGCATGTTTTCATTCCTGTGTTGGACGAATTCGATATTTGGGTGTTTTACTTTATGATGCTGATAAAATTGAAGAAACGGCAAAACACCCGGATCATGAATTGGTAGATGCGCAACGAGAAATGATTTTAGATCCTTTCGATGAAAATGTTATTCGTGAAGCGAAGAAAAACGGGATTTCTGAATCAACTCTAAAAGCTGCTCAAGAATCTCCAGTTTATAAATTTGTAAAAGAGTGGGGAATTGCGTTACCACCTCATGTTGAATACCGAACATTACCCATGCTTTTTTATGTGCCACCAATGTTGCCTGTCATGTCAGCACAAGAAGGAGATTCTGTTAGAAGTATTAATGAAGAGTATTTCCCTGACTTTGATAAAGCACGGGTACCGATTAAATATTTAGCATCCATGTTTGGTGGCGGAAATGAAAGTCATCTTCGCTATGTGTTAAAAAAGCAATCTGCAATACGAGCTTATCGTCGAGCCTTAACTGTAGGGGATATTGATGTATTAGAAGCAGAAAAAGCATTAGTTGAAGCTGATTGTAATCCAGAAGAAGCAGATAAGATTTATAAATTGACTTCCCTTTGTACATTTGAAGACAGATTTGTAATTCCTCCATCTCACAGAGAGGAAGCTATTGAAATGATGAAAGATCCTTTAGAACATAAGCAGGAAGTTGGTTTTGGGTTTAACGATTCTCCAGAAAGGGGAATGTAATGGATAATCAATTTCACAATTTTATTCCATTGGTTTCTTACCCTGAAACAAAAACACTAATTGAAATTGATAAACTAAAATTTAAAAAACCTTTCGAATTGAAAGGGTTTTTGGATTTTGTTCATGAAACTGGTATGAGTGATCTTCAAGAGAAATTTACTCAAACATTTGATATGAGCCCAACAACCTGTTTGGATTTAGGATGGCATTTATATGGCGAAGCCTATGAAAGAGGGGCATTCATGGTGAAAATTCGTGAGATACTTCGAAATCAGGGCATCGCAGAAACATCTGAATTACCAGATCATTTAACACATATTTTAGCAATTTTACCAGGATTAAGCGAAAAAGATCGCATTGTATTTATTGAGAAATATATTCAACCAGCTTTAACAAAAATTTTGGATGGTTTTGGTGAAACTGAAAACCCATATAAGATTGCTATCCAATATTTAAGTGATAGGTTTAATGAAAATATTAGCCTTAATGATGGAGAAAACTAATGGACCAATTTAAACATATTTTAGATACATTTTTTTTCGCAATATTTCCTTACGTGACGATTTTTACATTTTTTATGGTTACCATCCAGCGATATAGATCGAAGGCTTATACGTATTCTAGTTTGTCTTCACAATTTTTAGAAAACAAACAGCATTTTTGGGGAATGGTGCCTTTTCATTATGGTATTATATCAGTGTTATTGGCTCACTTTATTTGGTTTTTGGTTCCTGAGACTGTACTATGGTGGAATAGTATTCCTGTTCGTCTTTATGTGATGGAAGTTGGTATGTTTATTTTTGGTCTCATGACCTTTATTGGGCTTTTGAATATTATTCTTCGTCGTCGAAATAATGCATTGGCGAAAATTGTTACTTCAAAAGCGGATTGGGTTGTGCTTGGGTTTCTAACTGTTCAAGTTGTGACAGGTCTATATACAGCCTATTTCTATCGATGGGGTTCCAGTTGGTTTGCTGCATCACTTACACCATATTTATGGTCCGTTATTAAATTTTCACCTGATTTAACCTATATCACTGCAATGCCTTTTATGGTAAAAGCTCATATTGTTAGTGCTTATTCAATTATTCTCCTATTTCCATTCACTCGATTAGTTCATGCATTGGTTGTACCCAATCCATATCTATGGCGAAAAAGTCAAGTTGTTCGATGGAATTGGAATCGTAAAACGATTCGTAATCCGAAAAACAATTCTTAATTACTTTTAAATTTAAGGAAATAAAAAATGACTACTGGAAAAGGAAAAAGACAAATCCCTGAATTACTTGACTTCGGTAAAGAGCGAATTCGTGTTTTACATTTTACTTGGATTGCATTTTTTATCACATTTTATGTATGGTTTAATATGGCACCAATGGCCACAACCATGTTAAAAAGTGTGAATTGGTTAACTAAAGAACATTTAAAAGTATTAGCGATAAGCAATGTAGCATTAACAATTCCTGCTAGAATTATTATTGGTGCGCTTATTGACCGATATGGTCCTAGAATTGTTTTTTCAGGACTCATGGTTATTATGGCAATACCGGCTTGGTTTTTTGCTTTGGGTGATACATTTACTCAATTACTTGTTTCAAGATTGATTTTAGGATCTATTGGTGCTGGGTTTGTTGTGGGTATTAAGATGGTTGCAAATTGGTTTCCACCAAAAATGATTGGTAGAGCTGAAGGTTTTTATGCTGGATGGGGGAATTTTGGATCGGCTTGGGCTGCAATGACATTACCCTGGATTGCAATTTCTGTGTTTAGGGATTGGTTAGGCTTAGGTGACGATGCGTGGCGATATGCGATGCTTATGAATGGTGCGGTTTCATTTATTTATGGATTTATGTATTATTTCCTTGTAACAGATCATCCAGAAAATAACCCTGTTCCCAAAACGAAGAAAGCTGCTCCTATGATGGTTAGTTCTTATTTGGACTTAGCACAATATATTGTGTGGTCATTTCCACTTATGGGCGCAATGGGAGTTTTGGCCTGGCGAATTGGTGGAATAAAAATAAATGGTATTCCATTAATTACTCAAGAAATATTAACCATTGTTTATGTTATTTTAGCACTGGTTTATATCGCGCATGTTATAAAAACATTACAAATTAATCTTCCTTATTTAAAAGCTGGGGTTCCTGAAGAAGAAAAATATAATTGGTCCAGTGTAGCAGCATTAAATAGCACTTACTTTGCAAATTTTGGATCTGAATTAGCAGTGGTTTCTATGTTACCTATGTTTTTTGAATCAACCTTTTCAAAATTAACTAGTGGTGATGGAAATTTTATTATGACAGCTACTCTTGCTGGTCTTATAGCATCATCTTTCGCTTTTGTTAATTTATTTGCTCGTCCTTTGGGCGGTTTGTTGTCTGATACGATGAAAAATAGAAAAAAGACAATGTTGATATATATGATTGGAATTGCTTTTGGATTTCTTGGAATGGCTCATATTGGAGAATGGGGGCCAGTAGTAAATGGCGTTCAAACAGTTGTACCTATGTTTGAGGGGATGAGTTGGCTGATAGTATCAATTGGTATTACAATTATAGCATCCATATTTGTTCAAGGAGCTGAAGGTGCCACTTTTGCTGTTATTCCTATGATAAATAAAAAAATGACAGGCCAAATTGCAGGAATGGCAGGAGCTTATGGAAATGTTGGAGCAGTTATATATCTTGTGATTTATTCACTTGTTGATGCAAAAACTTTCTTTTTTATTATTGCTGCCGGTGCATTTTTAAGTTTTTTCTTTTGTTGGATGTTCTTAGAAGAACCTAAAGGTTCTTTTGAAGACGAAATAACCCGTTAATTAAGGAATTATAATTATGTCTAAAGTAGATATTGAAAGATGGGATGTGGAAAATCAGGAATTCTGGGAGTCCAAAGGTAAACATATAGCAAATCGGAATTTATGGATTTCAATACCAAGTCTCTTAGTCGGATTTGCTGTTTGGTTGATGTGGGGAATAATCACAGTACAAATGAAAAATTTAGGATTTGATTTTTCTCAAAGTGAATTATTTACTTTAACAGCGATAGCAGGTTTAACGGGAGCAACTTTAAGAATTCCAAGCTCGTTTTTTATTCGGTTAGCCGGTGGACGAAATACTCTCTTTTTTACAACTGCATTGCTTATGATTCCAGCATTTGGTGCAGGTGTTTTTCTTCAAGATCAAACAACACCATTGTGGGTATTTCAAATATTGGCCTTCTTATCAGGATTTGGTGGTGGAAACTTTGCATCATCCATGAGCAATATCAGCTTTTTCTTTCCAAAGCGAATGCAAGGATATGCGTTAGGAATGAATGCTGGACTTGGAAATTTTGGTGTCACTACCATGCAAATTCTTATTCCCTTAGTCATGACATTCCCAATGCTGGGTGCATTTAGTGGTGGCTCTATGATTTTGAAAAGTAATAGTGGAACCATTTTTAAACGAATCATGGCAGGATCCGAGACATGGCTTGCCAATGCCGGTTGGGTATGGATGCTATGGTTAATTCCATTAGCTTTTTTTGGATGGACTGGTTTAAATAATATTAAAACAAAAAATGTCACCCCTAATCTAAAATCGCCATTGGTTTCAATGGGGCGTATTGCTTGGTTGCTACTTATTAGTTTTGTCACTGCCGCTATAGGTTTGTATTTCATACTCACTTTCAAACAATATACGTGGGTAAAATGGTTTGTTTTACCAGCTGTAATTGGGTCAACTGTTTTTCTCATGAAGTCATTATCGCCGAGTGAAATAAAAACGAATTTGTCACGGCAATTTAAAATATTTGATAACAAACATACCTGGATTATGACCATTATTTATACAATGACATTTGGATCTTTTATTGGATTCTCAGCCGCAGTTGGATTGTCAATTAAATTCATTTTTGGTGTAAAACATATTCTCGGTGCAGATGGAGTATGGCAGCATATTGCAAATCCAGAAGGACCGGCAACATTCATGTTTGCATGGGTTGGAGCTTTTATTGGTGCCTTGATTCGTCCCTTTGGTGGAAAACTTGCAGATAAGGTAGGTGGTGCAATCGTAACACAGTTTGTATCGATTGTAATGGTAATATCGGCAATTGGTGTTGGTTATTATGCAAAACTGGCATATCAATCTGCGACACCACAGGAATATTTTATGCCATTTTTCATAATACTTGTCATTTTATTTACGGCAACAGGAATTGGAAATGGTTCTACTTTTAGAACTATTTCAATGGTTTTTAATGAAGAGCAAGCAGGCCCTGTCTTGGGATGGACATCTGCTGTTGCAGCTTATGGTGCATTTTTGATTCCAAAAGTAATTGGAGAAAATATGAGCTCCGGTACTCCTGAATTAGCCATGTATGGTTTTGCCGCTTTTTATTCGGTCTGCGCTGTATTGAATTGGTGGTATTATTTGGGTCCAAAAGCTGAGTATAAAAATCCATAAAAAATATAATAATTAATAAATCTAAATATTAAAGGGAAAATTATGATTCAAGAACAAACAGTTGCAGATATTGTAACAAATGATATTAGAACAGCTACCGTGTTTAATAAATTCGGAATTGATTTTTGTTGTGGTGGCAAAAAAAAATTGGAAATTGCTTGCAATGAAAAAGGTGTCTATTTAAAAAATCTAGTAGCTGAATTAGAATTAGTAATGAGTAAGGGAGATGAGAATCTGGATTTTCAAACCATGGCTCTAGATGAATTAATAGAATATATTTATGAAAAACATCATAAATACATTTATGAAAATGGACCTATCACAGCCCAATTTGTTAATAAAGTCGCACATGTACATGGAAGTCGACATCCTGAAACGATAGAAATCTCACAAACATTTAATATGTTAATGGAAGATCTTCATCAGCATATGATGAAAGAAGAGAAAATCTTATTTCCTTATATAAAACAAATGGTCCAAGAATCTCAAAGTAACGGCTCGTTTGTGAATGGACCAATATCAGTTATGATGGCAGAACATGATACAGCAGGGGATTTATTGAAGAAGCTTAATAAATTAACTTCCAATTATACACCACCAGTTGATGCATGTAATACATACAGAGCTTCATTTGCGAATTTAAAAGAATTGGAAAATGACATTCATTTCCATATTCATCTTGAAAATAATATTCTATTCCCCAAGGCAATAGAGTTGGAATCAAAACTCGTTAGTTAATTCATCGTATGGATAAAGGTATAAATAAACAATTCTCTTATATGATTGCCATGCTGATTGTAATCGGTTTGGGTATGTCATTTAAAAATTCCACATTTCATATTCCTGGAAATCAGGAAGATTATGAGCCGAAACAACCGATTGAATTTTCACATCAACTTCATGCGGGGGAAATGGAAATCAATTGTCAATATTGCCATTTTGGTGCAGAAGATAGTAAGCATGCCGGTATTCCACCGGCTATTGTGTGTATGAATTGTCACAAATTTGTAAATAATACTACAAATGAAACTCGATTATCGGAACAAGAAACACGAGAACCTGTTGCCAATTTGGAAATTTCTAGAATTTATGCTTCCTTAGGAATAGGGATGGATGGACAAAAGAAAGGGAATGAAAATCCAACAAAATGGGTAAAAGTTCATAATGTACCTGATTTTGTATTTTTTAGCCACAAACCCCATATTAGTGCAAATGTAGATTGTGCCAAATGTCATGGTGATGTTGCTTCTATGACTCGAGTCAAGCAGGTCAGTGATTTATCAATGGGCTGGTGTTTGGATTGTCATAGTCAAGATCACAATCAACTTCAACAAGTCGCAGGAAGAACAGCACCTTTATTAGATTGTGCTTCTTGCCATTATTAGAGAAATATGTCAGATTTAATTAATCAATATTATACAACGTTCGAGGATAAATCTTGTAGTACCGATTGTTCCTGTGAAGGCAATCAATCCGATTTACCAACAGTGGAAAATGTGGAAGAATCCGCGGCTTTTACAAGAAGAAGTTTTTTGAAAGCATCTGGGTTTTCATTTGCGGCACTAATGACAGCTTGTAGTAAAACGCCAGTTCAAAAGGCTATTCCATTTTTAATTCAACCTGAAGAGATTTTACCCGGGAAAGCAACTTGGTATGCATCCACAAGTTTTGCATGCGATGCGGGATGTGCTGTTCATGTAAAAAACCGTGACGGACGTCCAATTAAGTTAGAAGGAAATCCTAATCATCCTATAACTCAAGGTGGTTTGTGTGCTCAGTGTCAGGCTAGTTTACTTGAACTTTACGACTCCACTCGATTATTAGACCCAATGTTATACAGGCAAAGTTCAACTTGGAAAGCGGTTGATAGTTATGTTATTAAAGAGTTAAGGAAAATAAGAGATAAGGGTAAAGAAATTGTTATTTTAACTGGAACAGTTACCAGCCCTTCACTTGAATTCACTCTGAAAAAATTCAAGAAAAAATTTAAAACTGTATCTCATGTTCAAATGGATGAATATTCTTATTCAGCAATTTTGGATGCACATGAAAAAAATTATGGGCAACGCATTTTACCTAAGTATCGATTTGATAAAGCAGATTTGATTGTCAGCATTGATGCTGATTTTCTTGGTTCATGGGTTTCACCTATCCAGTTTACAAAAGATTTTAGAAAAAACAGAAACTTAGATGAAAAGAAAATATCAAAACTGATACAAATTGAATCTAGAATGTCAATCACTGGGTCAAAAGCTGACGAAAGAATTGTTGCTTCCCCTTCAGAAATGTTAAAAATCATTGAAGATTTAAACTCAGCGATTCAAGGTGGAGATGTAACGAATGAATATGTGAAAAAGATTGCAGAAGATTTAAAACATTATCAAGGAAATTCCTTGGTCATTTCTGGAATAAATGACATTCGAGTTCAATTAATTATTAATCAAATAAACCAAACTTTGGGTAATGTAGGCAGGACTTTGGATATAAAAAAACCGAGCCGACAATTTGCAGGATCGGATTTAAATATAAAATCACTTATAAAAAAAATGGAGAGCGAAATGGTTGGCGCTCTTCTAATAGTTGATTCCAATCCTGCCTACATTTTAACAAATGGAAATAACTTTAAATCTTTATTAAAAAAGGTGGAATTAGTTATTTCCTTTTCGGACAAAAAGAATGAAACAACTGATTTGAGCCATGTAATTGCTCCTACTCTTCATGATATGGAAGCATGGAATGACAGTGAACAAACAGCGGGCATTTTGTCTATGACCCAACCTGTAATAAACCCATTTGGAAAAAACCGATCGTTGAGAAAATCTTTATCCACCTGGATGGGGAATTCACAAAACGAACGAGACTTGGTCCGGAATTATTGGAAAAAGATATTTAAATCTCGTGTGAAAAGCAGTAAGACTTTTGCACGTTTTTGGAATGAATTAGTGCATGATGGATATACTCGGATTTCTACAGAACCTATTAAAATGATATCATTTCAAAATCAATCAGTGAAATTTCCGAAACTTAAAACAATTGATATTGAACTTGTTTTATTCCAATCATCTCAATTGGGAATGGGACGACATGCTGAAAACCCATGGCTTCAGGAATTACCTGACCCCATTACGAAAGTTACTTGGGACAATACTGCATCATTTTCTCCTGAAACTGCAGATAAATTAGGATTTAAAAAAGGTGATGTTCTTGAAATATCATCGGGTAAAACTACACTTAGATTACCAGCCTTCCTCCAACCTGGTCAAAAAAATAATACGCTTGTAACTGCCATGGGATATGGTAGGAATGGGACAGAACGGTTTCATGAATTAGGTCCAGATTGGATACAAAAGAAACCAACGGTGAAAAAAGGAGAAACGGTAGGAACTTCTGTATCGTCTCTCATTCAATTTGAGTCTGAAATTCATTATACCGGAATGCCTGTTAAAGTTAGAAAAACAGGAGAGACTTGGGATTTGGCAATGACACAAACCTATCATTCATTGAAGAATCCGAGCAACACATCACCAGCTATTATGCCAGTTCGTCCATTTGTACAAGAAACAACATTTAACGAATATAAAAAAAATCCTAGCTCAGGAAGTCATCATGGGCATCCTATTACGACACTTTGGGAAGACGACCACCCGTATGAAGGTCATCACTGGGGAATGGCTTTTGATCTTTCAGCTTGTACAGGATGTTCTTCATGCATTATTGGGTGTCAGGTAGAAAATAATGTTCCAGTTGTTGGTAAGGATGAAGTATTTCGTAAACGGGATATGGCATGGTTACGTTTGGATCGGTATTATTCTGGTGAAGGTGAAGATGTAGATGTTTCTTTTCAAGCTATGATGTGTCAGCATTGCGATAATGCACCTTGTGAGCCAGTTTGTCCTGTGTTAGCGACTGTTCATAGTTCAGAAGGTTTGAATCAACAGGTTTATAATCGTTGTGTCGGTACTCGGTTTTGTGCAAACAATTGTCCATACAAAGTTCGACGATTTAATTGGTTTGAATACGCACGTGATGATATGATGGAAAATATGGTTTTGAATCCAGATGTTACAGTTCGTTCCAGAGGCGTAATGGAAAAATGCTCAATGTGTGTTCAACGTATCCAGGAAGCCAAATTTGAAGCAAAACGTTTGGGCGTTCCTCTTAAAGATGGAGATATTAAATTGGCTTGTGAACAATCTTGTCCGGCAGATGCAATTGTTTTTGGTGATTTAAATAATCCTGAAAGTAAAATATCAAAAATGACCAAAGATGAAAGACACTATCATGTATTAGAAGAATTAAATATCTTGCCAACAGTTGGGTACCTAACTAATGTAAGAAATCGCAATATTGATGAAAATAAGGGAGGGCACAATGGCTGAACATTTAAGCGCTCGTGATCCTCTTATTCATGGGAATAAAAATTTTGAAGATGTCACCAATGATATATGCAAAATTATGGATAGAAAACCCACTTGGTTATGGTGGTTAGGATTTTCAATTGCGCTGAGTGCCTTAACACTTGGGATTGTGTCGGTCACTTATCAAATTATGACTGGAATTGGCACTTGGGGTTTGAATAAAACTGTAGGTTGGGCTTTTGATATAACAAATTTTGTATTTTGGGTAGGGATTGGGCATGCTGGTACATTGATTTCTGCAATTCTATTCTTGTTTAGACAAAAATGGCGTACATCTATAAATCGTTCTGCAGAAGCAATGACCATTTTTGCAGTGGTTTGTGCCGGATTATTTCCGATCATTCACATGGGGCGTCCTTGGCTGGCATATTGGATGTTTCCATATCCAAACTTTCGTGGTCCATTATGGATAAATTTTAGATCTCCTTTAGCTTGGGATGTATTTGCTATTGGTACTTATCTAATTATTTCAGCTACATTTTGGTACTTTGGAATGATTCCAGATTTGGCAACCGTTCGAGATAGAGCAAAATCTAAAATAAAGAAATTCTTCTTTGGTGCTCTGAGTTTGGGATGGAATGGTAGTTTTCGAGTTTGGCATCGTTATGAAACAGTTTATGCGCTCTTGGCCGGATTAGCAGCCCCCTTGGTTGTATCTGTTCATACAGTGGTGAGTTTTGATTTTGCTACATCGGCAATTCCTGGTTGGCATACTACGACATTTCCGCCATATTTTGTTGCAGGTGCTGTATTTAGTGGATTTGCAATGGTATTAACGCTCATGATTATTGCTAGAAAAACATTAAGGCTAGAAGATTATATAACCTTAACCCATATTGAAAATATGACTAAAGTCATTATTCTAACGGGTGGAATTGTAACATTATCTTATGCCACAGAATTTTTTATGGCTTGGTATTCAGGTAATGGATATGAACAATTTGTATTTTTAAATCGTGCACTTGGACCTTTTGCTTGGGCTTATTGGATTATGGTTGGTTGTAATTTGATAACGCCACAATTTTTCTGGTTTCGATCCATTCGGCGAAATGTGACACTTGTATTTATTCTATCCATATTTGTGAATATTGGTATGTGGTTTGAACGATTTGTCATTATTGTAACCTCGCTTCATCGTGATTTTTTACCATCATCGTGGAGTATGTATAAGCCAACATGGGTAGAAATTGGTACACTGATTGGAAGCTTTGGTTTATTTTTCACTCTTTTCCTTTTATTTATAAGAACGATGCCAATGGTTTCCATAGGAGAAGTAAAATCAGTTCTTCACTATCGAGGTGATGGAGAAAAATCTAATGGATAGGCAATTAGTTGCAGAATTTAGAAATGAATATGATCTC
>JABIHN010000112.1 GCA_018649625.1 Fidelibacterota bacterium
AAATAAATATTTCGGATTTGGAACAACCCCAACTCGACCTAAATCTAGTCGATCTGCATCCCAACAGGTGGCAATGGTAACATCGGGTGCATTCCGTCCCCCGGTATGCCCTGCACAAGCTTTATACAATTGATCAATCTGCACATCTGTTACATCCAACATTTTCCGACTATATTTGGCAAATTTCGCAGCCCATAAACCGTGTTTTACATCATGCCCATCATGTTCACGCATACAATCATGAAAATAAGCAAATAATGAAACAACCTTCGGATCCGCACCTGTAAATTTGGTCAAATACAATCCATTTCTCTCTACACTTTTCCAATGTGTAATTCCATGAATTTCACTATTAAACAATAATGCGTGTTTTTTTATGAGGTTTAATATTTCATCATTTATCAAAAGGAGTTAGCCTTTAAAGTTTCAAAATCGTCTATTTGATTAATGCTTTTGGCGGTTCGGTAATTTTAGATATAGTGATTTTTCTACTATAAAAACCCATATGACCAAAATGTCCCGATTTAGACACATCACCTGTTACATAAAATGTAACAGGTTTACGAAATTTAATATAATCATTTGGGGATGAGCTTTTAGGCTCACCCGCATATTTATAATAAATTTTAGCGATAGAATCAGATGCAAAAGAGACCCACCATCTTTCTTGAAAATCAATTGGTTTAAATGAAGATGTTTCAAATCCCAATGAGATTGTACCGATACCTTCCCAGTTAGGTATCCTTTCAGATTCTATTTTATCAACAATTGAGGTTGTATCCTGTGCGGGTGAAAAAATCCAGAACAGGAAATACAAGCTAAATACAGATATTAATATTTTTATCTTTTTTCGCATTGTAATTAGGCACAGTTAAAGTTAGTAAGTATTTCTACCAGCAGACTACAAAATAATGTTTATATTTTGGTTTATTAAGCTTCATATACAGACATATCAATTGCTTTTAAATGAATCATTCCTTGGATTATTCCATCTAAATGGCATAATTCAAACCCAAACCCTTTAGTTGTAGGCTTATGATCACCTCTTATTTTATCTAATATCCAAATTCTTACCTGGCCAAAAGATTTCCCATTTACTGTATCTTTGGAAATCCTGAGTAGATACTTTTCATTTATTATCATTTCGTGAACAATCATAGTGTAATTCCTTATGTCCTTTACTCTCTTTATAAATAAAGAGAGAGTAAAGGACATAGAAATAGGGAGGAAGAAGTCAAGCAAATAAGTTGTTCGCCTTAATTCATGCTTTCCTTTTTTATAACATAATCATTCACTTTATCCAATAAAGTATCTGTATCTAAAAATGAATAAACTTCACGTTCTGATATAGGGAGTTTATTCAAAGCTTCTTCACGGAGTTTCATATCCATTGCAGCCCACTTTTTTTTTATTTGAATAACATGGTCTAAATTATTATTTACTCTTATTTTTCTTTTCATGATGTGTTTCCTTTTATTATGGTTAACACACCAGGAAAGTCTATAAACGAAAAAAACCGCCAAGACATCAGGCGGTTCATTTGTTTTCCACTTTTTTGTGGACACATCTACCGTTTATGGATCAAACCACCGTGATTTCAATTTATCAAAACTCGGTTGGTAGTCCCAATTCTTTATTGGAACGTTCCTGATGTTGGCTAAATATACAACTAATAATTATTTAGTCATTGTTCTAAAACTAATAGAATCGTTTATTCTACTTATATAATATCTTTACCAAACTATTTATCAAGATATGGTAAAGCATCAGACCATACAGCGAAGTTTTTATCTCTATATTTTATCGCTATTTTTTTTTCTAGAGCTTTTGCATCTTCAATTGTTTTTAATGGATTATATTTTTCAAACTTTTTCCAGTGTATGTAATTTTCTCCCCAATCTGCGGCAACTTTTGAATATAAGCGTCCTTTTTTATTTCTAGCTTTGGTTAAATGTTGGCTCCATCGCTCTTTTGGCGGCTTAGATGAATATCCTACATATAACCCAAATTTATTGGGGTCTGGATTCCTATTTTTTTGCTTTGCTTTTTTACTCTTGGCAAACTCTTTTTTTAGTTGACCAATGTACACATAATATTGAATAGGCTCATTTGCCATTATTTTATTTCTACAAATGTAATTTCACATGATTTACATTGGCGCTGTTCTTGCTGAAATCCTGCAATGTTAAATCGACCTTCAGGTCTTTGAAAAATATCTAATCCTCTTCCTAAAACTATTTTCCAACCTGTATCCGATTTAATAAATCTGTCATGAATATTTGGATTAAACTCAAAAGTTAAATGAATTCCACTATCGAAGAGGGATGTAGCTATTTCGGTTAAACTATCTGTGCTTTCTTGGAGCATGACGTCTGGTTCATTCCATGTAACCAAATTAAGAGTAATTTCATCTTCAACTGATTTGTTTTGAATCAGCATTGAACAGAACTCAAGCAGAAGATTCATTTGATACGGTAATCGAATATATGGATCTTCAATTTGAATATGTTTTGCACCTGATAAATATGAACTAAATAGTTTATCATACGAAATATCAACTTGGTTTTCCCGAATGACCACTTGGCCACCCTTTAAACTACTACTGGGATTTTCGGATTGTGGCTTTTCAACTTCAGGTATTGAATCTTCCACTGGAGCAAGTTTACCCCCAAATTCAATATTTTCTAAAGTATCAACTGTCTCATTTTTCCCTGATTGCTTATCCATATAACCAAAGACAACTTCTTCAAATGTATCATCCATTTTTATAAGTTGGTCTTTGACACGTTTCCGTCCTTCTAATGAATAATTTACCAATTCAATTGCTTCATCATGGGTAAATTTTCCATGGGGATAAATTATTTTCATAAGCCCTGAAAATGTTTTTGTAATACCATCACGATCACGGGTTGTTAAGGATGAATCTAACTCAACCAAACCATTCATTTTGGAGCTGTAATCATCTTTGCGAAGTTGTTTTAGCATCTCAGCTAAAAAATCTACAATTAAACCATAACCGGATGTAAACATTTCGTTCCGCAATTTGGCGACTTCCCAGCCTGGTAGATACATATGGATTCTATCTAAAAAGGCAGAATCATAATAAGCTTTTGGAAGTGCATCAAACAGATTGGTATTTTTTAGCATGTATGGGACTGAATGTTCCGTATTCCCCACAAAGGCAAACGAAGCTGTTGCGCCAAACACATCTTTACCCCTTGAGAATGATTTATTTGCCATATAATTTTTCATAATATCCACAAGCTTTTTATCAGATGTTTTTTGGCTACCTGCAAATTCATCAAAAGCGACAACATCCCAATATCCAACTAAACCAATTTGATTATTAGAATTATTGATAAAGAGTTTGGCTTGTGTTACTTCTCCGCCTGAAATCAATATTCCGTGTGGAGATAATTCAGAAAATATATGAGATTTTCCCGTTCCTTTTGGTCCCAATTCAATAAAATTATAATTGTTTTCACAGTGAGGAATTAATCTTGTAAGTTGAATTAGTTTGCTTCTAAAATTAAATTCTGACGGTTCTAATCCGATACTTTGTATTAAGAAATCAACCCATTCTTCTTTGGTGAATTCTTCTCTTAATTTCAAAATGTCATCCATATCAATATTAGAAATTTGGATTGGCTTTACGTCCTGTAATAGCCAAGGCATATCTTCACCTTCGTCATATAAATACCCGATGGTAATGATGCACCATACACCGCCAGACAATAGCTTCTTATGCTTCTTAACAATACTGGTTGCGATTGGAACATTCTTTAAACCAAGGTTCGTAAATGTGCATTCATATCTGTCTTTCGATTCATTTAGCCTAACGGATACTTTATCAATTACCTTATGCTGATTCTTTTCCTTTATAACGTATTTTATTTCTTCTGCTTCATCCCTATGAACAAAATGATCACGAATAATATTTTTTACTTTATCTAACCCCTGTGCAATAATGTCTTCATCAAATGTGGCACAATGTTGGCCAAGCAAATATTCTAAAACATACGTGGGGACAACTGCATTCCCTTTGATACCTTTTGTTAAATCTTTTCGAACAACTTTTCCGTCGAAGTGTTCTAATATTTTATCTTGTAATTTCATTAGAAATCCATTTCCATAAATGTGTTATTAATTATTTTTTGACTAATAATTGGATTCAATTTCCCTGTATCTTCTTTCTCAAATATTTTCAGTGTTAAAACAGACTCTTGTGCTGATTTACTATCTAAATTCAGAATAGACTCTTTCATCCTATTGGTGGCTATTTCTGACGGAGAATCCAAAGTATAAGTTATTTCTGATGACGCCAACTCATTTACACTATTATAAACTCCCATAATAATCTCGCGCGTCTTCAAAAGGCTATCTACGGGCTGTTCTTGGAACAATTTCACTTTAAGTGCTCCAGATACAATTTTTAATTCATTATTTATAAGCCTGAAAGGAACTTTTTTTCCAACATCTTTTCTTTTTCGTGTGCTTTCTATAAGTGGAATAATCATTTCCTGCAAACTGGCTCCCCCATGAACAAAATGCGCCCCAGATCCTTGACGCTTGTATCGATTAATCGCTTTGGGTGTAACAACTTTTAACTCACTATTAATCGTTGAACAATCTGATAAATTAAATTGGTAGCTATTTGAAACTGCTTTTGTATCTGTTGTCAGGATATAACGATTGCTCTGTTTTACATGCTTCCCCTTCGGAGCATTTTGGAAACTGGCTGCTGGCAACGAATTGTAATTAAACAAAAAACCATGATCAGATGTAATTAACACACGGCCTACCGCAAACGATGCATGGACTTTTGTTACAAGATTCTTCAAATCTTCAATAGCATCATTTATGGCTGAAAATGTTTTCATTTCTGTCTTTGGAACATCTCCAATTGCATCTATAACATTATGATAAATATAAACAACCTTCTTCTCGTTAAAATATTGTTTACG
>JABIHN010000113.1 GCA_018649625.1 Fidelibacterota bacterium
ATGAAAAAAATATTCCCATTTATTTTCTGTATTTTATTTTCCCAAGAAACTTATCAAGGTCAAATTACTTTTAGTTATACCGGAACAGAAAGTGGCTCCTTCACTTCATTAGTTCAAGATTCAGTTCTTTTTGGTACAGCCATCAACCAAATGGGCGAAGATACTTCATCTTTCATTATCGCATCTGTAACCCAACAAGATACAAATGACTTTGATATATTCTTTGCCATACTTCAAGATTCCACCTTTCCTGTTCAACCTCGTACTTGGCAAATCCCTGGTAGCGAAAACACTGATGATTTATCTAGTATAGAAAATATTGTGGTTTTTATGCCGGGGTTAGACTCTGCATTTGTGATGAATTTATTGGGGATGTTTTCCGATACATCTTCTACGGGTGATTCACTCAATCAAGATTCTTTAATTACAGCACTTTTCACAAACTTAGCAGATGATTTATATCTTGGGCTCGCCGGTGAATTTGAATTAACAAGCGTAAGTGATTCAACATTAGATGGTGTATTTTATACCACGCTTATTAAACCGACGTTACAAATTCCACCTCATATGGTCATGATTAATAATGGGGAATTTTCGTTTACTAAAATAGCGAGTATTGAATTAGGATTAAACGAAAACCCGAAAATTCCAAAATCTATTGTTTTAAATGCTGCCTACCCAAATCCATTTAATCCCGTTACGACACTCCGAATTACGTCAAATGGTGCATTGAATTCTCGGGTAACACTGCAAATTTTTGATATGAATGGTCGATGGGTTGAATCATTAATACAAAATAAACTTATTATTGGAACACGTGAAATTCAATGGCAAGCGAGCGCCAGTTCAAGTGGAATTTATTTTGCCGTAATGCAGTCAAACAATAATATCCAAACAACCAAATTAATTTTATTAAAATAATGAAAAATCTTAAATTAACACATCATGAAATTTTAAATAATCTATTGCTACTTCAATGGAACGATAAATCTGAAAATATAATTCCACTCCAAGGTGTTCGAGATAATTGTCCCTGTGCTAATTGTAAAGGCGAAACAGACGTTTTCGGGAATATTTATAAAGGACCAGCAGAACAATTAAATGAAGAAAGCTATAAATTATCTGGATTACAACCCATTGGATATTATGCTGTTCGCCCATTTTGGCGAGATGGCCACAACGCCGGGATTTTCACTTTTGAATTATTGAAAAAGCTAGGAGATGCCTTAGACTCATCAGAGGTATAGCAACCTTTAAAAAATAATATAGTTTACCTAAAGGGTTTACTATTATGTTCCTTGCCCAATTAATTAACATTTACACTCATCTAATGAACCAAATCAAACTAAGTCTCTTCATTTTAATAATTTCCTTTAGCGTTGCGAGGGAAATTGAATATAAACCTATTCCTCTATCCGGACTTATTACAAATCGAAAGCAAGAAATTTCCGGTATGGATTTGTACAATCAGCATGTTGTTTTATTACCGGAAAACCTCGGCGGGTTTCTTTATATGATTCCTAAAGATGATATTATTAATTCACTTGACACTGAAAATCCTATCCCAATTGAACCCGAACAACCCGCATTTCACACACCTGATTATTCTAAAACTATTCCAGGATTTGAAGGATTTGAAGCTATCGCATTTAATGGAAACAATATTTATGTTACGCTAGAAGCCAAAGATGACAAAACGATGCGTGGCTATTTAGCCTGGGGAACAATAAATCCAAACACAAAAGAAGTCACCATTCCAGATGAAAACATCTTAGAATTAGAAACACCGATTCAAGTGAAAAACATGACTTATGAAAGTTTGTTAATTCACAATAATCATATAATTCTTTTTTATGAAGTACAAGGTATCAACTTACAAAAGTCAGTCTGGCAATATAAGGTTTCCTTATCAGACTTTTCTGTTTCAAAAATCAAATTCCCTAATATTGAATATCGAATAACAGATGTTTCTCGAATTGATCAGAAAAATCGATTTTGGGCAATCAATTATTTTTGGACTGGGGACGCTAAACAAGTAAAACCTGCACCTGATCCAATTGCAATGTTATTTAAAGAAGGGAAAACCCACCGAAATTCCGATAGCGTTGAGCGACTCATTGAGCTTGAAATAAGTGATGATAAAATTCAATTATCTGGTCGAGAACCTATTCAACTCCAATTGAGTGAAAAAAACTCAAGAAATTGGGAGGCAATTGTTCGAATTGATGATAAAGGAATATTAATTGCCACAGATAAATATCCTGAAATGATATTGGGATTTATTGCCTTTTAAATCATTGAAATATTCAATCCGCTATCTTATAATATTTTTTATAGTTTTTTCATCCTGTGAAAAGTATCAGGATGACTCCTATGTATTACTCATTTCTTTTGATGGGTTTCGAGCAGATTATCTCGATTGGTATGAAACACCCAATATGGATACGTTTTTCAAAAAAGGCGTTCGAGCCAAAGGGATGATTCCTGTATTTGTTTCTAAAACTTTCCCTAATCATTATAGCATCGCTACAGGAATGTATATAGAAAATCACGGGTTAATTGGTAATCATTTTTATGATGAAAAGTTCGATGATACCTATACACTAAGTGATCGATCCAAAGTAGAAGATCCAAAGTTTTACGGAGGAGAACCCATTTGGGTTACAGCAGAAAACCAAGGTGTAAAAACAGCATCCTATTTTTGGGTAGGTTCAGAAGCACCCATTGGTGGAGTCTATGCGAGTAAATGGAAAAAATACGATCATAATTTCTCATTCGAATCTAGAATTGATTCAATCGTGTCATGGTTTTCACTTCCCATTAAAGAAAGACCTCGGTTAAGTTTATTATATTTTCACGAACCCGATTGGACAGGACATGAAACCGGTCCAAAAAGTCTTGAAACCAAGGCAATGGTTCAGCATTTAGATTCGTTATTTGGGGTTTTAATCTCAAAACTTGATCAATTGCCAATATCTAAACAAATAAATATTATAGCAGTGGCTGATCATGGGATGGCTGAAATTAGTTCCGATAGAACCATTGAACTTTCTGACTATACAGATATGAACCAAATTATCCAAGAGGGTGATGGCCCTTATGCCTTTCTATACAGGAAAGATGGAACTTCAATTGATAAGACTGTGGACGATTTAAAAAATGTCGACCATATTTCTATTTATAAAAAAGAAAATATACCCGAACGCTATCATTTTAAAAATCATTATAGAATTAAAGATGCTTTAGTTGTTGCGGATGAAGGTTGGTATATAAATAATCAGGCTATTGGTTCTTCTGCTGATGCAGGTGATTACATCCCCGTTGGGGGAACACATGGATATGATAATCAATTAAAGAGTATGCATGCTCTTTTTATCGCTCAGGGACCAGCCTTTAAAAAAGGTGTTATTTCCGAGCCATTTGAAAATGTAAATATTTATCCCATGATCTCGGAAATATTGGGTATTATCCCAAGCGAAAATATTGATGGAAATCTTAATAATATTAGACACCTACTAAAATGAAACATCACTTAAAAATCCTATTAATTATTTTATTGTTTACCCAATCATTGATGGCTTGGGGGCGAACTGGACATCGAATTGTCGGTAAAGTTGCTGAAACATATTTAACAAAAAACACCAAAAACCAAATTAAAAAACTCATGGGACACCATGATCTTTCTCGATTGAGTAATTGGGCAGATGAAATTAAATCTGATCCAGATTGGAAACATGCATGGGATTGGCACTTTTGTACAATTCCAGACGGCCAAGAATATATTTCAGGTAAAAATACTGGAGTTGCGATAGAAAAGGTAAATGAATTTATTGCTACTTTGAACAACAAAAAAGCATCCAAGAAAAACAAACAAATTGCACTAAAATTTTTTATTCATTTGGTTGGAGATCTTCACCAGCCTCTTCATGTCGGAAATGGAAATGATCGTGGTGGAAACGATATTAAACTCAAATGGTTTGACGAAGAAACAAACCTTCATAGTATTTGGGATTCAAAATTAATCCAACACCAAAATTTAAGTTATACTGAATATGTAGATTATCTCTTGCTCGATATTAACTACAGCAATATCCGAAAATGGCAAGGAGATTCATTGATGGTATATATAAATGAATCAAAGAATTATCGAAATCAATGCTATGATTTCTCTGGAAAAAAATTGAAATGGGATTATTTCTATAATAATAAAGAATTATTGGAACTAAGATTGCTTCAAGGTGGCGCTAGACTCTCTGGTGAACTGAACCGAATTTTCAAATAAAACTTAGATGGTCATTTGGCCTTACCTTGGGCGGCTACTTCTGCCGCTTTTTTTGCAATAGCATCTTGATCGCCCAAATAATAATTCTTAATTGGAATTAAATTTTCATCTAATTCGTAAACAAGCGGAACGCCTGTTGGAATATTGAGTCCAAGAATATCTTCATCCGACACCTGATCTAAATATTTAACTAGTGCTCTCAATGAGTTTCCGTGTGCAACAATTAATACATTTTTACCCGCTTCAATATCTGGCTTTATAGATCCAAACCAATAGGGTAAAAATCTTTCCACTGTATCTTTCAAACATTCTGATGAAGGCATATCAGATGGCGATAACATGGAATACTTTTCATCAAACCTGGGGTGACGTTTATCATCTAATTCCAAATTCGGAGGTGGCGTCGAATAACTTCTTCTCCAAACAAGCACTTGATTGTCCCCATATTCTTTGGCTGTTTCTGCTTTATTAAGACCTTGAAGTGCACCATAATGTCTTTCGTTTAACCGCCAGTTATATTGAATTGGGATATCAAGAATATCCATTTCTTTCAAACAAATATCCATAGTACGTGTTGCACGTTTTAACACAGACGTATGGATTATATCAAAAATAAATCCTTCATCCTTTAAAAGTTGCCCAGACAATCTTGCTTCAGATTCTCCTTTTTGTGTTAAATCAACATCAGTCCAACCTGTGAACCGATTTTCTAAATTCCACTGACTTTCACCGTGGCGTAGTAATACTAGTTTTATCATAATCCCTGCTTTTGTTAATAATGTGGTGGTTGAAATTCTTAATCAGACTTTACAGTCCAAAGGATTATTTTAGTAGATTTCACCCATGTGCGGGCGAAAAACACTAACACGAGATATGGTATCAATTATTGAAGAATTGGCAATTGATGAATGGGATGATGATGATTTTATTCCCAGTTATAATATTACACCTTCTCAGTTTTCTCCAATTCTATTGGGCGAAGCAAACTCTCGCATTGTAAAGAAAATGAAATGGGGGCTTATTCCCAATTGGTCAAAAAATGAATCTATTGGTTCTAAAATGATTAATGCACGTTCAGAAACACTTACAGAAAAACCATCATTTCAAAATTTGATTCACCAAAAAAGATGTGTAGTTATTTCTGATGGTTATTTTGAATGGAAACGGGAAAACAATGGTTCAATCCCTTTTTATATTTTTCACCCTGAAAATAAATTGCTTCCCATGGCTGGCTTATGGACAACTTGGGAATCGCCCAATAAAACTACCACTCATTCTTATACTGTAATTACAACCACTCCACAAAAAGAACTTTCTCATATACATAACCGTATGCCTGTGATATTAAATCCTATGTCAATCGATGAATGGATTCAATGCGAGAGTACATCATTAAATCAAGCAATGGCAACCCTCATTCCTTATCAAAAACATCTTAGTTTTCATCCTGTATCGACTTTAGTTAATTCGCCAAAAAATAATTTACCCGACTGTATTCGCTCTATAAAAGACTCTTCTACTATCAGTCTTTTCTCATAAAAATCCATACACTTTTCTTTTGGTAAAATTCACATTTTTGCCCGATATTCCGCACGATTAAGAACCGTTATTTTATATCGGTTCTACCTATGAAACACACAAGGAGAACAAAATGAATCGTTACACACGAATCGCGGCTAATATCCTGGTTCTATCATTTACCTCAATTCTGTTTGCACAGATGACAGTTTCCGGATCGGTTACTGATGCATCAACTGGTGATGCTCTCGCTGGCGCAAATGTTGTTGTAGATGGTACAGACCTTGGAGCAGCAGCCGATGCTAGTGGTGCATTTACAATTAGAAATGTCCCCAATGGCGCAACCCTCACAGCATC
>JABIHN010000022.1 GCA_018649625.1 Fidelibacterota bacterium
CAATCCATTCTAGATAAGTTGGGAGATAAACTTCCATCTGATGATTCAAATTTTAAACAAAAAGCGGAAGAATCAATCTTCGAAGATATTAAAAAAAGTCTTCTTCGTCTTGGAATTCATTTTGACCAATTCACAAATGAAAAATCATTTTATAAAAATGGTGAAATTGACAAGTTCCTTGGAGAATTAAGAGAGAAGAATCTGATTTATGAAAAAGAAGGCGCAACTTGGTTTAAAACCACTGCTTTGGGGAAAGAGAAAGACCGTGTATATATTAAAAGCACAGGCGAACCTACCTATCGTGTGCCGGATACGGCTTACCATAGAGATAAAATAAATCGCGGTTTTGACCTTATAATTGATGTATTCGGAGCTGATCATGCAGACACTTATCCAGACGTACTTTTAGCACTTAAATCTTTAGGATTAAATACTGATCATATTCGTGTGTTACTTTACCAATTTGTCACCTTACTTCGAGGAGGTGAAAAAGTAAAAATGTCCACTCGAAAAGCTAATTTCGTAACCATGGATGAATTGGTTGATCAAGTTGGAATTGATGTCGTTCGATACTTTTTTATTATGCGAAGTATGAATACACATTTGGATTTTGATTTAGAACTAGCAGCAGATCAATCTGATAAAAACCCTATTTTTTACCTTCAATACGCTCATGCAAGAATCTGCAATATCATTAAACATGGTCAGGAATCAGGGCTGAAATTAGAAATTGAATTTGATTCATCTCTTTTAGTGCATCCTGAAGAATTAAATCTTCTCAGATATATGGTGAGATTCCCTGAGTTTATGGATTTAGCATACGAAAGCTTTGAACCGCAAATCATTGCCAATACTCTCCAAGAATTGGCAAGCCGATTTCACAAGTTCTATGGACAATGCCATGTGATTACTGACGATAAATCACTTTCTAATTCTCGATTAGCATTGATTACTTCGGTTAAAATTATTATGAATAATGGTCTAAATATTTTAGGACTTTCCGCACCTGAAAAAATGTAATGATTGGATTTATTCAAACAGAACTGCAATTTTTTATTCTGTGTTTAACAACTCTATTTACATTAATTAACCCAATCGGAATATCGCCCCTCTTACTTGTAATGACGGAGCGATTCTCAAAACAAGAAAGAATCAATATCGCCTGGAAGGGATCATTGACTGCTTTTTCAACCTTAATCATTTTTTCGATTCTAGGTTCTGTCATATTCAATTTTTTTGGAATTACCATTGAAGCATTCCAAATTATGGGTGGAATTTTATTTTTTAGAAGTGGATTAAAAATGTTAGAAGCTAAAGTGAGTCGATCTCGAACCACGCCTATGGAGCAAGAAGAATCCCAAGAAAGTGATGATATTTCTATAAGTCCAATCGGTATTCCACTCATAGCAGGACCTGGTGCAATCACGGCTTCAATGTTATTATCTAGCCAAATTCCAGGAATATATAGTTATGCGACTCTTGGGCTTTCTATTCTTCTCGTTCTATCTCTAGTATATTTAATTTTAAGAAATGGCGATTTCATCATGAAAGCAATAGGCTATACAGGCATGAGAATCATTCAAAGATTAATGGGATTGGTGCTAATGGTGATCGCTGTACAATTTGTTATCAATGGTATTATAACCATTGTAACGCCCCTAGTCTCATCATCACTTTAACAAAAGCATCTTTTGAATTCGGGTGTCTTTTCCAGCTGTTAATTGTAAAAAATAGATACCGGTACTGACTCGTTTTCCATAATCATTTATTCCACGCCACGTAAAATTATGTCGGCCAGCTTGAACTTTATCTAATTCCACATGAGTCACTACTCTACCTAACAAATCATAAATAACAATATCTATATCTTGTAATTCAGGTAGATCGTATCGAATTGTCGTTATAGGATTAAATGGATTCGGATAATTATCATAAACGGTAAATTTATCGGGAAGAATATCTATATCAATCGTAGAAAATCCTTTTGATAAAACTATCCCATCCTTATCCATGAATTTGAATTGAATCTGAGCTCTTAAATATTCTTCATCTGATTCTGGGAGGAAAATTGTTAACGTAGAATCAAACCCTCGATAATCAACCATTGAGAATTGTTTTAAACCGCTGACCGTATCCATCGCATGAAACATAAAAGAAGAATTGGTTGGCTTTTCAAAATTAAATAACATCACATTTAAATTTGATTCTCCAATAAGTATTTCCGCCATTGCTGTATTTTCAGGAATCGAAAATGTCGCTTTTCGTCCTTGGGCTTTTACTTCAAAATTTTCAGTCATTCTTGTAACAGATAATGAATCAAATTCTAAATTAAAATATCGCCAATGCCACATTTTAGCAAATGCTGATAAATCTGTAAGATTCACTTCGCCATCCGGTTTAGGTCGAACATGAGGAGGATTATTGTTAATCGGTCCTAAATCTGTTTCTGGCCACATTTGATTAAATGCTAAAATATCCTCAATTGTAATATCATAATCATTATTCAAATCTCCCCATAATTTGCTATAAAAGTAAAACGTATCCGTTACCCATAATGTATTAAATGCTACTGCACTATCAACTATAACTGTAATTGTATCGTAACTGGAAAGTGTATCTGACCAAATAACGGTTATAACAGAATCACCATATTCATGCATGGATGTAAAACCTGTATCCACATTGGAATTGACAGATAATTCATATTGATAGATAGGTCGATTAAATTTTATGGTTATAGTGTCCTTATCTAATACTGATAAAAAGCCTAATGAATCGGAAGCTAAATCTGGCGTTATTTTATTAATAACTGGAAAACTATTATCAAAATATATTCCATCAGTACTAACAGTAAAAGACGTGTTTCCAGCTAAATCAATCGCTTTAAAATAAGTAGTATAAAGTGTATCTCTTACAAGATCTAAACCAAATACAGTCATACTATCAGTGCTATCTGAGTGAGTAAACTCAAGAATATTTGTCTCATTTCCATTTGTTCCAATAGCAATTTGGAAATACCCTATATCAGTGTTATCTGTAAAACCGTTCCATCTATAACTCAACTTTGTGGAATCAATAGTATAATCTAAATCCATAACCCAATAGCCGTCAATAATTGAGCCTGTATCTGGAATTTCAGTATCAATATAAATACTATTTCCCCAAATTGTATCGGAATGATTTCCAGCTGAATCACGTACAAAAGCTCCACCAAAATATATTCCATCATTTGAAAGTGAAAGATTATTCCATCCACCTAAACCGTCTGCATTTTTCATTGTCCAATCAATGATGTCTGTCATATTTGAATCTGAACCTAAAGCTATAAACGCATCTCGGATGCCGGAATTATTGTCTTCTTGCGACCAATATAATGTAATTGAGTCTGACTGATTATAATAATCAACATCTGCGTTTTCAGACCCTTCCAATAGATTTGATATACTTGGATTTGTTAAATCAACTCTAACAAGGCTGCCATTTGTGGATACTAAAATTGGACTACCATCATTCCCTGCTGTATCAAGATAAGATATATTAAACGAAATTTCACCTTCAAGATCTCCTTCCACAATACTTTTGCTCGTATTCCATTCCATTCCATTGATAGATGATGTTGGGGTTAATGTATCTAAACTTATCAGCGTCGTTGGTGAATTCAATCCTTCAGATGAATTAAAGATAAGTGTTACAGTATTATTTATGGTTGCCCAAGTTGTATCAAAAACATTATCCGAATAGATCCGAACTTCTGTTAGTTCAGGATTTGTTTCATCAATATGAAACGTAGTATTGTCTGAAGAGCCAACTGTCTCATTCCCCGCTTTATCTTTCACAATGGCAGTGAACTTTGCATTAATTCCGTCCATAAAACCATCTATGGAAATAAACTCTGACCTCGGTATTCCGAGATATAAAAAGCCCGTTCCATCAATATTTTCAATTAGAGTTTCATCTCCAATATTTATATAAGAATCATTCTCAAACTGAACTTGAGCTTGGAAAATTCCTCCAATTAAAGATTCATCATCGCTAGCAACCGGGACTTTAATTCTAATTGAATCATTCGTTGAATTCCAATATCCAAATACAGCTGTTCCTCCGGTAACATAAACTGTATCTAATTGAAAATCGGCTGGAGGAGTTACATCAAATAATACAGTTGAGCCATCTGTTGTAATTTCAATTGTATCACCAATATTCCCAACAAGATCTGAAAAACTAATATTAAAAGTAATAAAACCTTCATCTTCAGTTCCGTCCAAAATACGCCAAGAACGATAGGGTGTTCTTCCAAAATCTTCAAATGTTGTATCCGCAACTACACCAGCAATTAATACACTCGTATTTAATAAATTCTCATCTGAAATAAAATCAAGAAAAAGAGAGTCTCCAATTATTGCTAATTCTGAATCTGTAGTATTGGTCGATGAAAAAGAAACAGATGTTAAGTTTGGATTTGTTCCATCAAAGAGAATTGTACTACCATCAGATGTAGTAAACACTTCGATACCCATATTCCCTGCTGAATCACCAAATACAATATTAAATGAGACCAATCCGTCACTATCAGACTCTTGAAAAGTGTAAGTTGAAGTCCAATCCCGATTTGCCCCATCTTGAACCGCATCTTGATTGAAGATTTTAACACCAATAGAATCTAAACCTTCATTGGATGAATAAGTTAATGTGTCTATATCGCCAACTTTGCCAAGAGAATCGCCAATACTATTATTGGTGTGTTGGGTTACAACAAGTAATTCAGGTAAAGTTTCATCAATGTGAATTATTGATTCACTAGAAATTCCAACAGTTGTATTACCCGCTTTATCCCAAAGTACCGCCTTAAATACAGCATTTCCATTTTCGGTATATCCTGTAATCATTTCAAAATCTAATTCTGTAATTGAAATGGTTTTATCTGTTCCTAAATCAACTTCATCAATAACGATTGTGTCTGAAAACGTGTTAAAACTTCCATCAAAAGATGCTTGAATTTGAATTCCACCATTAGGCAATGTTTCATCATTTTCAATGGGTATAACAAGATCCAAAAATTGATTAGATGCATTCCAATATCCCAAAACTTCAATTCCATTTTTTGCCGTTACATCCCCAAGAGTAAAATCTGAAGGTGGTGTCATATCAAATAAAACGGCACTTCCATTTGTTGATATATTAACTGAATCTCCAATATTTCCAACCCAATCAATTAAATTACTTATTACAAATGGGATGAATCCCTCAACCTCAGTACCGACCATCCCATAAATTGCATGATATTTATCCTCTGAGTAAAATGTTCTGTCGGGTGAGTTTCCAGCTATTGTTATGGTAGATGTTCGCAATGTTTCCGCAGCTGTAAATTGCAAATATAATGAATCACTAATAATGCATAATGTTGTGTCTTGCAAATTAGAACTAAAAAATACAACTGGTGATAATGTTGGTGGTGTTCCATCAAACCGAACAATTGATCCATCCTGAGATGTTGTAAGTGTATCTGAAGCATTTCCAGCCGAATCTATCATTGAAATGGAAAATAAGACCCATCCTTCTATATCTGAATCAGAAAAAGTATGTGTCGTTGTTAAATTTAGCCCATCTCCTATAGGTGACTTTCCCGCTCCAGCGAGAGATAAATTTAGTGTACGATACGTTTCGCTAATCGTAAATAACAATGTATCAATTGTACCAATACCGGCTAATGAGTCACCATACACATTATTTGTTGCCATTCGGACTAACGAAAATTCGGGTAAAGTTTTATCAAAACGAACTTTCGAATTATTAGTTGTTGTATCTGCATCTGGACCTGTAGCGCCCCCTAAATCCGTATAAGAAATTTGAAAAGTAATTTCCCCTTCACTATCAGCTTGGTTCATAATATGATAACTACGATATTTTGCCGCTCCCGCATCTTGATATAATGACGATGTACCAGAAATAATAATTTCAAGATTATCTAATACTTCATTGGCTGTGAAATCTACAAAAACAGTGTCCCCAACTTTCGCCCAAGTTGAGTCTAAATTATTTGAAGCAATTGAAACTGTTAATATTTCAGGAGGAACGATATCATGATTAACATAACTATTATCAGTTGTAGATATGACTTGAATAGCTGAATTCCCTGCTCTATCTAAGAAATCAATGGTATAACTAAATATACCACCTGGCTCATCACCATCTAAAGTAAGCGTGGCAATATATCCATCACCATCCTGAATAAATGTTGCAGATTCACCCGCAATTGTTACAAAAATAGAATCAAAGATTAACGGTTCATCTGGTGTAAAAGAAAGGGTAATAATATCCCCTACAATAGCAATGGAATTATTACTTACATTATTAGATTCAATATGTACGGTCGGTAATGTTGGAACAGTTCTATCAAAAATTACTAGACTCCCATCAGTCGTTTCTACTACTGGATCATTTTCTAATTCTACTCGATCTGTTACAATAATATTGAATACAATTTCGCCTTCTGAATCTGAATTGGTCATTTCGTATTTTGCAGTATAAGCTTGCCCACCCAAATCTATAATACTCGCTGATTGATCTACAATCGAGACGACTTGAGATGAAACAAGTTCATCAGCAGTAAAATTTACCATGACAGTATCGCCTACTTTTGCCCACTCCGCATCTATATTATTAGACAAAATTGTAACAGGATTTAATGTAGGATTTGTTTTGTCAAATGTTACTTGAGTGCCATCTGTTGTAGTACTAACTCCTTCTACAGGGTTTCCTCTCGAATCCGTCAAAGTATCTATCTGAAACGGGATAATACCTTCTAAATCATTTTCTTGCATTGTATACATTGCTGTCCAACGATTACTTCCCAAGTCAGAAATGCTGGCTGAACTAGTAGAAATACTAGCTGATGGAATTTGAATTTCCACATCTGTTTCAAAACTCAATGAAATGATATGCCCCACTGTCGCCAAGGATGAATCCGAAAAATCGGATTCATACGAAACACTCACAAGTGCGGGAGGAGTTTCATCTATTAATAAACGCGTCACACTTTCAGCGCCATCAGTTTCATTTCCTGGAATATCAAACACCTTTGCTTTTATTGTAATTGTATCATTTTCGGCAAAACCCGTGATTGCTCTAACGGATACTCCGGGAATAGATAAAGTTTTTGTTTCACCTACTTCTGAAGAAAGAATAAATGACGAATCGCCCAACATTTCAAAAACATTCGCTCCCACTTTCGCCCAAATTTGAACACGGCCACTATCTAATGTTGAATCACTTTCTATAGGAACAATCACATCCAAACCAGTATTAGTTGAATTCCAAAAAGTAGCCACTACATTTCCACCGGTTGATGTTACATCTCCTACCGTAAAATTTGATGGAACTGTTTTATCAAAAATGATAAATGAATTATTTGTTGTCGCCTTTACGGTATCGCCCAAATTCCCTGTAGAGTCTGAATACACAATTTCAAAAGAAATAGGACCTTCTGGATCAGCATCCGTGAAAGAATAATTCAGATCATATTCTGACGGTTGGTATTGGAGAAGAGTCGTCGCAGTTGAATTAATTGTCGCAGAAATCGACATTAAATGTTCACTAGAATTTGTATAAATCCGCCCAGTATCACCACTTTTTGCCCAAGACGAATTGTAGGTATTCCATGAGTTGGCTTGTACTTGATTTAAAACAGGTTTTGTACGATCAAAGATTACCTGGCTGGCATCTGAAGTGGATGTAAATCCACTAGCAGGATTTCCCCGGGCATCCATAAGCGCATCAACAGTGAATGGGATTATACCTTCAGTATCTGTTTCCTGCATCATATAAGCCCCAGACCAATTAAAACTACCCAAATCTGTAATAGTTGCTGTTTGAGTTGATATTGTAGATGTGGGTTCCTGAATTATTTCATCAGTTTGAAAAGTAAGCGTTATCATATCGCCTACTTTTCCTTTTGCTGAATCTGAATTATCAGATGCAATATGAGAACTGACAACTGTGGGTGGAGTTTGATCAATTACCAGTCGAAAAATACTCTGGCTTCCTTCTGTTTCATTCCCGGGCCTATCAGACATAATTGCTTTAAAAGTAATTGTATCTTCTTCTGCAAATCCCGTAATTGCTTCAATTTGTGAAGCTGTAAAAGTTAGAATTTTACTTGTATTTAAATCTGTATCTAATATGGAAAATGTAGCATCTAATTTTTCAAAAGCATTGGTTCCAATTTTAGCATAAACTTGGATCCAACCATTTTTTAAGGTTGTATCATTTTCTACAGGCACCAATACATTTAATCCCGTATTGGTGGAATTCCAGGCATTTTCAATATTATTTCCTCCAATAGATGCTACCGTATCAACTGTAAAACTACTTGGCGCAGTCATATCAAAAATTACATAACTACCATTTGTGGTTTCTGCGATTGTTGTTCCTGAATTTCCAGCACAATCATTATAGTCAATATTAATAGCAATTTCCCCTTCCAGATCCGTAGCTACCATTATCTTTTTTGTATATACTATTGTGGTATCATTTGAAAAGGATTGGCCATATTTATTTCCAAGATATTTATATGTTTTTGTGAGTTCTGTAGAAGTTAATTCTCGATCATAAAGTAATATTTCAGAAATATAAGAATCGTTATATTGAAAATCCAATCTATTACGATTAATTTTATATTTATCAAAACTTCTGCCATTTACATTATTATCGGTATTGGTTACAAGCCCATCAACTACCGTAGATGTTCCCGACGCGTTTGCAATAACTCCATATAATTTTAAATCATTATCCCAAGGTTCAAAATCAATTTCTCCCCCACTTAAAAACTTAAAATGACCATTATTTGTTTTGTGAGTTATTTGAAAATAATTATTACTATTTACATCACCATTTGAAAAAAATGAATCAAAATTTGATGGTGAATTGTTTTGCTGAAAAACAATAAATAATGAAAATTCTGATGCAACCCATTTATTGATTCCTAAATCATGAATCAATACATCTTCTTCACTTTTATTAAACTGCAGTGTTGATTGACCGTTAAATTGATTTTCAACCAACGTTGGTAACCCTTGCCCTGCAACTTCAATCACATCTGCAGCATTCCCGGATTTATCGGTCCAAATTGTTACATCAGCACCATTTAAAGTAGATTCATTCAAACCCTCATTAGATCCATCACCATCTACATCATTCGCATCCAACCATAATTTAAGATTATCAGTTACTATATCACCGCCAACACATTCTGCCGAACCATCATAAATTGCATTTGTTGTATCATATAATATCAAGGATGTTGTAGCTAAAGAAATATCAGTCTCATATAATATTTCATTTCCACTAAAATCAAACCGAACCGTATCTCCTAATTTTGCCCATAATGGGTCTGCATTGCTTGAAACAATTGTAACAGGAGTAACCACTGGAATTGTGCGATCATAGACAACCGTACTTCCATCCGTAGATCCTGAACTACTTCCTGGATTTTCCATAAAATCAGATGTTGTTAAAGTGAAGTTCAAACTCCCTTCAGTTTCGATTCCTGATAAGGTATAAGTAGACGAAAATTGTTCACTACCCAAATCAGATATATTATCTGCATTATTACCATCAACAGTGACAGTTGGTGTTTCTACATCTTCATCGTACACCATTGTAATTGTGACTAAATCACCTGTTTTTGCTAAATGAGAAAATGTATTGTTTGATGAAATAGAAACCGGTGCCGGTGCATTGGCAATAATATCAACTACTGTATTTGTGGAACTAGTGTCTCCTAACGAAAAATTTCCTGCAACGTCAAAAAGAGTTGCTGATAACTGCGCTATTTCTCCATGAGAAAATCCTACAAGAGATTCAAAAGCTTCTTTTGTAACGGAAACACTTTTTATGCCAGCATTAAAATTTGCAATAGTGATTGTATCATTTAATCCAATCCCTTCAAAATTATTTGTACTAAATCTCCCTCTCAATTGAAATGAAGAACCTACAATCACACCAGTATCATAAACGGGTGTAATCAAATCAATGGGAGAATCCTGAATAACAAATACTGCTCCATTTATATTCCCTGAATTTCCTGTTGCAGTAAGATCGGCTATAATAGAACCTGAACTTTCATCCATTTGCCAATACCCGACCAAGCCAGCTTCATCCCCATTAAGCATTATTTCACTTGATGCTTTAATCTCCTGTTTTGTTCTCACGACATTCCATAATCGGATATCATCCAATTGACCATTAAAAAAATGGGGAGCTCCATTTTGGGGGAAATTTCCAAATACCATTTCTGCTGGCGCCCCAGCCCATTCTACATTTCCTGTTGTTGCAAGGGAATCAACTTTAGACCCATTACGATACATCCGAATCATTGATCCATCATAAGTTGTTGCCATATGTGTCCATTGTCCCACGGGCATTTGAGCCTCAACCATACCGCTGTAGTTAATAGTATTTGCTGATGTTTTAAGAAAAAATCGCCATCCAGTTAAATAAAATGAGAAACCAAAACCTGCTATATTTGGGGAAGCATCCATAGCGTAGCTTAAAAAACCATCATAATCTGAAGGAGTTGATGCTGGTTTTACCCAAGCTTCAATCGTTAGAGTATTTGTAAATTGATAGGTTGCCTGGCTGGGAATAGAAATTTCATCATTCACACCATCAAAAAGAATACTATTAGATGCCGTATAATTAAAACTAGTCACAGCAGAATCCTGCGGAACATTTACAAGCAATTCAATTTCAGTATTTGTAGTATTCCAAATTTCATTGTAAACATTTCCACCTAAACTTGTAACTGTTCCCACAGTAAATCTTGGTGGGTCAGAATTATCAACAATAACTGATGACCCATTTGTCGTCTCCTTAACCGTGCTGCCATCCAATCCATCTGCATCTGTAAAATTAATTGTAAATTGAAGAGGCCCATCTGGATCTGTATCTAAGACAGTATAATAAGCGACCCAATTATTTCCACCAAGATTATCAATATTACATGCAGTACCGTTGATTTGCACATAAGGCGTACCCGATAATGCTGAATTAGATGTGAAATTCAACCAATTATTAGTACCTGTGGATGCTGTTGCAGGGTCTTCATTTGCTGATTCTATTGTGACCGAAGTTAATTTAGGGAGTGATAAAACCTTGATATCATCTACGATCCAACCATCAATGGCCCAAGAGTCAACACCATAAGATGTCCATCTAATTTTTAAATCACTTCCTTCCACAACATCAGCAGTGAAAGATTCAATACTTGTCCAAGGATTATCTTGAATTTCTAGACCTGGACCAATACTATAATTTAAAACATCAACCCAACCCGCACCGCCGTCATAAGAGATTTTTAAGCCGGTTAATTGCCCTTGAGCATAAAAATCTAATGCAAAATAAAATTCTACATAAACTGATTCGTTATCACCTACATTGATTGGTGAAGTAACCATATGATGTTCGTAATTAGATTGTTGAGGGCTCCAATTATAAACAGCAGCCGGAGGAGAATTGTTTCCCTCCCAACTACTATTTACCTGCCAATTTCCTTCAAATGTATATCCAGCTGGCCAGGAACCTACATTGAAATTTTCAAAATATAGCTGTTCTCCAAAACTAAGAGTGATAAAAAATGAGAATAAGAAAATCCGAAACATTTTCATCATTGGATAATAATCTCAGCGCCACGGACACCCTTTAATTCAACTACATTATCATAATAATCTATCATTTCGCAAGCGCTTAAATTATATAATACACTATCAGTACCAACCCCTAACGGACTAAAAATAATATTTGCTAAATGTCCCGATCCTAATAAATCAGTTTCAATTGTATCTAAAAAGTAAGTATAAATATCAACTGTATTTGTTCCA
>JABIHN010000023.1 GCA_018649625.1 Fidelibacterota bacterium
GCTCCGGCTCCTTTACTCACCACTTTTTTTACCGGACACCCAAAATTAATGTCAATGATGTCGGGATTTGACGCTTCGACAATCTCAACTGATCGAAGCATAGAGTCTAGGTTTGCCCCAAAAATTTGGATACCTACAGGACGTTCCTTTTCATAAATGTCAAGTTTTTGAACACTCTTTGCGGCATCTCTTATCAGCCCTTCTGAGGAAATGAATTCAGTATAAACAACATCTGCTCCCAGCTCTTTACATAGAGCTCTAAAAGGAGGGTCACTAACATCCTCCATGGGTGCAAGCAAAAGCGGAAAGTCGCTTAATTCTATGTCGCCAATTTTAACCAAAATTATTTTTTTGTCAAAAATAAAGAAAAGGAGTGGTTTTTAAACCAATTACTTTCTTTCAAGGTTGCTTATCCTGTCTTTATTAGGTCCTGATCTCCAGATGAGACAAGCATAGTAAAGACTGAAAAAAGAAAGCTAATGTTAAAAAACACACCTTCCAAAGCCGTATATTTGCGCCCAGCAAAGAAATTGCCGAAATGAAAAATATTCGAAACTTCTGTATTATTGCCCATATTGATCATGGGAAATCCACTTTAGCTGATCGTTTATTGGAAGAAACAAATACCGTTTCTAAAAAGAAGATGAAAGCACAAGTCTTAGACAGTATGGATTTGGAGCGAGAAAGGGGCATCACCATTAAAAGTCACCCAATTCGAATGGAATATAAGCACAGTGATGGAGTGACTTATATTTTAAATTTAATTGATACACCAGGCCATGTAGATTTCTCGTATGAAGTGTCTAGATCTTTGGCTGCATGTGAAGGTGCATTACTTCTCGTAGATGCTGCGCAAGGCGTAGAAGCACAAACTGTTTCAAATACCTATCTTGCAATAGAAAATGATTTAACCCTTATTCCAATTATTAATAAGGTTGATTTACCATCTGCAATGGTGGATGATGTAAAAATTCAAATGATGGAATTAATTGGCTGTGATGAAAATGAAATCATTGAAGCTAGTTCAAAAAGTGGTATTGGTATTTCTGAAATTTTTGATGCAATTATTAATCGAATTGACCCACCCAAAGATAATTCAGGCGAAAAAACACGCGCACTTATTTTTGATTCTATGTATGATAATTATAGAGGTGCAATTCCTTACGTTCGGGTATTCGATGGTGTAATAAAACCTGGCATGACTGCGAAATTCTTTGCGCATGATAAAGAATATGAAATCACTGAAACGGGTCATTTTGTTTTAGATAAAATAAAAACAAATGAACTTCGTGCAGGTGATGTGGGTTATGTTGTTGCTAGTATTCGGGATATGGGACATATCGAGCCTGGAGATACAATTACTGTTAAAGATAATAAAGCAGAAGAAAGACTGCCCGGTTATAAAAAAATTAAACCGATGGTTTTTTCAGGACTTTATCCGGCGGATGCGGATGATTACGATCAATTGAGACAAGCATTGGAAAAACTTCAGCTTAATGATGCATCGTTGGAATTTTCACCGGAAACAAGTGAAGCATTGGGTTTTGGATTTCGTTGTGGATTTTTAGGGTTACTTCATATGGAAATAATCCAAGAAAGATTAGAGAGAGAATTCAATTTGGGGCTTGTCACAACCACACCGAATGTTATTTATCAAGTCATATTGCGAAGCGGTGAAAAAGTTCAAGTTGATACGCCTGCAAAACTACCGCCTTTTGGTGATATTGAATCTATTTTGGAACCAATCGTAGCTGCTGAAATTCTAACACCAAAAAAATATATTGGTGCCATCATGACTTTATGCCAAAAAAAGCGCGGAGTTTATAAAACGACCCAATATTTATCTCCAGAAAAAGCACAACTTATTTATGACCTTCCTTTAGGCGAAATTATATTTGATTTTTATGATAAACTAAAATCAATTTCCAGTGGATATGCATCTTTTGATTATGAATTTAAGGAATTTGAAAAAGGGACTCTTCAAAAATTAGATATTTTAATCCATAGTGAATCAGTGGATGCTTTATCAACAATTTGCCATTCAGATGATGCGTACCATCGTGGAGTTGCTTTATGTAGTAAGCTGAAAGAATTAATCCCACGACAAATGTTTGAAGTGGCAATACAAGCCGCCTTAAATAATAGAATTATTGCAAGAACCACCATTAGAGCTATTAAGAAAAATGTAACTGCAAAATGTTATGGTGGAGATATTTCTCGGAAACGGAAGCTTTGGGAAAAACAGAAGAAGGGTAAGAAGCGTATGAAAATGATTGGTAAGGTGGAAGTGCCTCAAGAAGCTCTTTTAGCTGTGTTACAAATAGATTCAGACTAGATAAATGAATTCTTACTGGCAATCGACCCGCTCTCCGCTTTATAGTTTCCTTTTTGCCATCCCACTTTTTCTTTTTTACGAAGTTGGGATTTTTCTTACAACCACAAATGATATGTTTGTTCTTAGAAATGGGGCAGATGCATTGATGCGACAAATCCTTTCCAGTTTGGGGGTGAGTGGATTATACTGGATGGGTGGCTTATTTTTTATTGGATTTATTGTTGCTTTTATTTTACAGCGAAAATATTGGGCAGAAACAAAAATTCATGGAGATTACCTACTCTTGATGATGGGTGAAAGTTTAGTTTGGGCAATCTTGATTTATTATTTTATGTCAAATGTTTCTTTATTACTTATGAATCCAACAGGTTCTTTGCTAATTCAACGAGCAACTCTTGCAATTGGGGCAGGGATTTATGAAGAATTTTTCTTTCGAGTTTTATTAATTGCAGGTATTTCAGCTCTTTTAGGTTTTATTTTTCAATGGTCTGAAAAAATGAAAAATTGGATGGCAATGGTCATTGCTGCCGGTATTTTTTCATCTTTTCATTTTATTGGCGACTATGGTGACTTTTTTACATTTAAAATATTTATGATTCGATTCTTAGCCGGCATAGCTCTTGGAACTCTTTATTTTATGCGAGGATTTGGAATAACTGCCTGGTCTCATGCAATTTATGATTTAATAGTGCTTACACAAATGACAACACAAAAATAGGTAAAACCTTCTTAAATTTTATGATGAAAATATCTACAATTACTCTACTTTTGATTGGAGTCGTCTCATTAAAGGGAGACTTAAAACATGGACGAATGTCAATTATTCCAGAATACGACCAAAACCTGGTTACAATTCTTTTTAGCGGGCATAGATTAGACTCGGAATCAACTGTTCCATTTCAATTCACGGTTCCAGATGATGTTGATTCTGTTTCTTTTATTCAAAACAAGTCTGGAGGGGAGTTGGATTTTATCCAAATTCCAACTCAATTAATCAATAATCAAAAGTGGGTAGAAGTATCATCAACGCTCCCTGAATTTGCATTTATGATTAATTCAACAGAATTTAATGAACCAGGAAATCGTCATTTTGAATATAATCTTATTTTTTCTGAAAAAATTATAGAGTTTAATCTTGAGATTATGGAACCATTGGCTGCAGAAAATTTCACTTATGATGGCTTTGATGGTGAAACATCAAAGGATGCTCATGGTCAAACTACTCATTTGGTTCAATGGACAAATATTTCAGCAAATGATGCTAAATCAATATCTCTATCGTATCTTAATGCCCGTGGTCTTTCAACTAAAAGTGTTCTTGCAGAGCTAATGGGACGTTCTCAAAAAGAGATGCGCCCTACAATGCCAGTCGAAAAAGTAAAACGACATAAACTTTATATTTGGGAACCCTTAATCGCTTTGTCAGTTGTATCGGTACTCATTATAATTATCCTTTTAAATGTCAAAAATAAAAACGAATCCAATATGAATTGTTCAAATTGTGGCAGTAAAATTAAATCATCAGGTAAGTTTTGTCCGAATTGTGGAGGACAACTTTAGTGTTTCCAATTCTATTTGAAATAGGTCCAATAACAATTTACTCATTTGGGTTCATGTTGGTCGTTGCTTTTTATACGACATATTTTTTATTGAATCATGATTTAAGGCAAAAAGGGTATGCCGAAACGCTTGCTTCTGATATGATATTCTGGGGTGCTGTGGGTGGTGTGCTTGGTTCAAAAATATATTATTTATTAGAAAACTTAGGTCAAGTTATTGATGATCCAGTTGGAATGATTTTCAGTGGATCCGGATTAGTTTTTTTGGGCGGTTTGATGGGCGGAACATTGGCGGTAACCATTGTAATAAGAAAAAATAATTTACATTGGTTTACAATTGCGGACATGGTTGCCCCGCTTTTAATCTTGGGCTACGGTATAGGTAGAATAGGATGCTTTCTTGTTGGAGATGACTATGGAATTCCCACGCATTTACCTTGGGCTGTTTCATTCCCCAATGGTTTACCACCAAGTACGTCGCAAATATTTTCAGCATATTATCCTTGGATTGATATTTCAGGGTTTGAGTATGGTGTATTACCGGTTCATCCAACTCAATTATATGAATTTTCAGCCGCATTAATCATATTCTATTTTTTGTGGAATAAAAGAAATGATGTCAAAATTGCTGGAAGTCTATTTTTTACTTATTTGATATTAGCCGGCTTAGAGAGATTTTTGATTGAATTTATTCGTACGAATGATAAATATCTTTTTAATATTTTTTCTGGATCTCAAGTTATTTCTGTAATAATGATTATTATTGGTACTTATTTTCTTCTAAATCCTGTTTCAATTGATGAAAAAAACACTGATTAATCGTCTTGTTTTCTTTTTCGGCTTTTTTACCTTATTATGGGGACAGGTTACCCTATCCATTGCAGAATATCGTCCCTTTCCAGACAAAATAGCACTATTAAATATCCAACCAACTAAAGTTGGATGGTCTATTGCGAATAAGTTTCTTTTATTAGATGCTAATCAAAGAGAACTCATAGAATTAGGACTTTTTGGTGATGTTACTCTAGCTAGTGGTATTAGTTCAAATTCAAGGTCATTTGGTGAATTATCATGGTTAGGGGTTTCACCTAAGGGAATTGAAGTTGTAGATCGTCTTGAGAATGAAGTGTCGATTTTAGATTATCGTTTAAATCATGTCTTAAGCACTGAACTAGAACCTCGCATTTTTCCCGAAAAATGCGCTATAGATTCCTGGGGGAGATTATTTCTTTTTTCTCGCACGTATAACGCAATATTTGTACTTGAGCATAAACAATTAAATAAAAAACCGTTTATAGATTTAACACGTGAGTTTTCACAATCAGTTTGTGTTTTAGATTTAGAAGTTGATCAAGATGGTAATCTTTTATTATTAGACTGTAGTGGAATGGTTCATGTGTTTAATAGATTGGGGAAAATTCAATTTCATTATCCATCAAAAATTGATAACGCAGAATTTTTAGTTCCTGTAAGAAATCGTCTTTTTGTTTTTAATACTCTAGGAGAAGGAATATCAATCAATACTGATGAACGTGTTTCTATTCCAGGTGCAAGTGTTCCTGTGTTGGATATGGTATCTATGAATAGATCGATTGCTGTACTTGCAAAAGATCATATCCTAGTCTTGGATGTCAAATAGAAATCTGCGTCGGATATTTTTTAATATATTATTTCCCTGTCTTTCAATTGCACAGGTTTCTTCTGCTCTAGATACGGTTTCCCATTTTCATGACAATAATATTGTAGAATTAAGTCATCCGTTTATTCTTGAATCATCAATAGTCATATCTCAGAATGCTCATCAAATTCAATTTCGTATAATTGATGCTATAGAAGGCAGAATCTACTTAAAGGAGTTTGATAATAAATCATCTCTGATAATTAAATACGATTATCTAACAAATAAACTTCCAATCTCTTTTGGCCCCAAATGGAAAATGCTTCCGCCTTTAAATGAAATAAATATTGAAGAAAAAGAGCCCCTGAATCCATTAAATAATAAAATAAAAAATAAAAATTCAGAATTATTTACATCTGGAAATATTTATCGAAATTTAACAGTCTCGCCTTTAGGTGGATCAGATTTTACTGGTGGACTCCAAATGCAACTTACTGGAAAACTAACAGAAAATATTAGTGTGAGTGGCGTTCTAACTGATCAAGATTTACCAATTCAGCCAGAAGGCGTTACGAGAAATCTGGATGAATTAGATAAAGTTTATGTTACTGTAAATCATCCTAATTATAAAGTAGAAGCTGGAGATATTTTATATAAGCATAGCGATATTAATAGAAAGCTTGTTGGCTTAAAGAATAACTTTAATATTAACAGCTGGAGTGGGTCGGGCGTATATGGCGGATCAAAAGGTACATTTTCATCTTTAGAAATGAAAGGAAGAGATAGGGATCAAGGTCCCTACCTTTTAAGGGGTAATACGGAAAATAGAAATATTATTATATTGTCTGGAACAGAAAAAATTTGGTTGGATGGTATAGAATTAATTCGTGGATTAAACCATGATTATACAATTGATTATTCATTAGGTGAAATTAGATTTACACCCAAAAACCTTATCCATTCAGATTCTGATATATTTGTTGAATTTGAGTATTCTGACTTTCAATTCACTACGGGATTTACTGGTGGAACAATGAAAAAGAAAATTGGAAAATCGTCCTTTCTGGATTTTGGGTTTTACAAAGAATCGGATCAATACCAAAAGAGTGATTGGAATCAGGAGTTATTAGACTCTTTAACGTCTTCTGGGGAAAATGCTATTCGAATAAGTACTGTCGTAGAAAATGAAGATGGCGATTATATTATTGCCGGGAGACGATATGAATATTCTCCAGGATTAGATAGTAAGCAACATTATTCTGTCGTATTTGAATATGATACCAATGGATCCTATATCCGAAAAATATCTAATTCGGGACGAATTTATTATCAATTTAGTGATTTATCAAGTACAGCTGTAGATAGGTATAGCCCTTTTAGAATCATCAACGCCCCAAAAAGCCATTTGTATGGATTTGTTGGTGGGAATACTAGGCTTGGGAAACATCTCTCGTTAAAAACGAAATTTGTTCAAACTGGGCTAGATAATAATTCTATTAATTTATCCACTTCACCTGAACCTGGATATTCTCATGAAATTGGATTAAACCTTGATTCTCTTGAATTTGGTCCTGTTAATTGGTCAATTTCTATATCAGATTGGAAAAGGAGCCAATCATATACACCACTAGGACAAGAAAATGACGTAATGCAGAATCGATTATGGAATCTGGATTCATCCATAATAAGCGGAATCAGAATCTCTAAATTAAATTCAACATTTAGATTGAAGGAAATTGGGAAAACAGATGTAGAAATAAGTCAGTTAACTATGCCAGGCAGTGAAAGAAGCCGTGGTCAAATTAGACAATCTATTGTACATCCTTTATTCGATAAATCTTTTGCAAATTATCTTAGGGTGCAAAAAGAAATCGGAACTTTTATAAAACAAGAAGGACGGTTCCAAATTAATTATAAAAGTATCAGTCCATTTGTTAGGTATATCAGCGAAGAAGAATCAATGAATTCTCACTTTGAAAATTTAGGAGGTGGGCTCAATATTAAATTGAATAATAAGTTATTTGAATCAGGCATTGGCGTGAGAGATGACAAAGTATGGTTATCAACATCTTCATGGGAAAATTTATCGCAGGACTTTATTGGGTTTTTCAATTATAGATTTAATTCATCAAATGGATTTAAGCAGAATATTATTTACCAAAAACGAATTAAATCAACAAATAATAGTGGGTCTTCTTATGATTATACATTAGCTAAAGTCAAATTGTCGTATCAAAAATCAACAAAACCGATTCAATGGGAAATTGAGTTTAAAACGGAAGAATCATTCTCGGAAGAACGTGCAATTGTTTATGATTCAGTTGGAGCTGGATTAGGACAATTTCGATATGATCCAATTTTTAACACGTATGTTTCCGACCCAAATGGTGCATTTATTTCGTATCGAGTCCTTACCGGAAAACGAAATCCCAATACAGTTTTTGATGGATTGCAAAAATTTGAAGTGGATTTAGGAAAAATAAACGGATTTCCAAATCTTTTGTTTCGTGGAAATTTTAAATTTGATTATCGTGGACGTTCTCTAACTATGGAGCGCATCATTCAACCCACACTTATAGATACAATGGTATCCCTTTCCAACTTTAATTCTCGACTAGAAATTATATATTCTGGAAAACGACGCATTGGAGCATGGATAGAAAATCAACAGTTTTTTAATGGATTAGATCCACGAGGAAATGATCTTAATAAAAAACAGGAATTTGGATTTGATTTTGATTACTCATTTACAAAAAACTCTCAGTTTACGAATAAAGGATCTATTCGAACAAAGTTAGTTGAGTCCAGTATTTCATCCCTTCGAAACAGGGAAGTAAACGGTTGGTGGAATGAATCAACAATAAAAGTTCGAATGAATAGTTCAATCGATATTGATTTTGGAATGATAGGTGGATTTGATAGGGGAATTCAGCAAGAAGGGAATTTTCAAGCAAATGCACTTGGATTTAAAATTGATGGACGATTGTTTTTCAAGAAAACAGGACGGATTCAAACAGGGCTTTCTTGGGTAAAATCTGAAGAAATGAACAATGCATCATTTCTTCCACCTGAAGCATTAAATGGATTTCCAATTGGATCCAGCTTTCGTTCAAATACAAGAATTCAATATTTTATTAATCAATCTGTGTCTATGATATTTTCCTTAAATACAATTGATGATAAACGGTATAATAATTTCATGACGTTTCAAGGAGAAATACGTGCGCATTTCTAATTGGATTCTCTATTTACTCACGGCATTATTGTATGGACAAAATACTCAAATCAATTCACTGAATTCAAATGTTATTGATGATTCACTTTTAACTATTTTAAGTCGTGAACCTGAATTATCAGTTGAATACAAACTCACTTCATTTTCCGAGAAACCTAACAGGTCTAATTATAAAAGAATTCATAAAGATAAATTAATAGATTCTTTAATTGTAACGGGCTTACATGAATTAAATCCAAAACTAGTAAATAGATTTTCTTCCCTATTTCTTAAGACACCAATTGGCACTGAATTTATGATATTGGGTGAATCACTTCAGAAGCAGTACAGTTTTTTATATCAAATACCAAGTTTTGAATTTGGGTTGACTAAAAAAGAGCAGCTTGTTGGGCGGATACATTTTTCGCCAAAGTTTGAGAGTCATTTTTCTGGATTGTTTGGTATGAGCCAAATTGAAAATAAATGGAATGTGACGGGGGAAATGGATTTACATTTGGAAAATTTGTTTCAAACTGCTGGTATATTTGAACTTATGTGGAAACGGACGGATTCCTTATCACAATTAATTGATTTTGAAGTTATGGATCCACATCCATTGGGATGGGATTTTGGAATTGATTTTAAATATCATCACGAAGTTGTAGGTGGTTTATATTCTGTGATTGAAAAAAAATCGTTACTCCAATTTTATTCTTTATGGCTAAATCAGTTTAATGTTGGATATATAAATGGACGAACAGTTCCAACATTAAAAGGCAAAGAGAATAGGTATGAAAATGTTTCATATAAAGCATTCGCATTTTCTACAAAAAAAGATACGAGAAATAATCGGTTTTTACCAAATAAGGGAATGCTTATGACCACTGAACTCGATTTTGGAATGGAAGATAAAACTAGATTTATGAAGGGGCAGTATGAATTTCAATATTATTATCCTGTCAATTCTAAAATACATGGTCAAATAAAGTTTCAAGGAAAAGGAATTAATAATTTTGATAAATCTATACCCAAAAGTCGATATTTGCATTACGGTGGGTCTTCGACAATTCGTGGATTCAAGGAACAAATATTTTCTTCCCCACAATATCAGATCACAAGTTTAGAAATTGGCTATCAAGCAAATCCAACGTTTGAAGGAAATATGTTTTTAGACGCTTCATTGGAGAAATTTAACTCACAATTAAAGTATGGATATGGCATTGGTATAATTCAAATAAATAAACAAACGCGAATTCAGCTGCAATACGCTATCAAAGATTTGAATCGTTTTTTTGATGGGAAGCTCCATATAAAATGGGTTTCAAGGTTGTAGATTTAATTATGATTCTAGCTTAATTTTTAGAATGAATATTTTGAAGAAATTACCATTTTTAATTTTTATCATTTTTCTTGTTTTTCTATCGAGTTGTGATTTAAAAAGGGAAGCGTTAGGCTCTGACAATGATATTCGAGTCATTTGTTCGGAAATTGACAAACCCATTATTCAAAAATATTTGAAGTCAATTTTCACAGACACTCTTTTCAATCCCGAACCTGAACCATATTACCATCTAAAATTTTCTGATATTTCGACTTATAATGCTTTGAAGGAACAATCCCAAGTTATTGTCGGTGCGGTATTACGCGATCCTGGTAATGCTGGGTATCAATTAATGAAAAAGATTTTACCCCAAGACCAGTTTGAGTCTATGGAAATGGATGATCCTATAATTTTGGCTAAAAATGTTCATGCAAATAAGCAATTATTCATGATAATTAATGCCAGTACCAAAGATCAATTGATGGCTACGGTTCCTTCTAAAAAGAATTTTATTCGAAAACAATTTTTCGATCAATTTGAAGATAGACAAAGTCGTTATATTTTTGGAGATGATCGAAATAAATTATTGGAAGATTCTCTAAATACAGAATTTGGGTGGTCTATAAAAATTCCATGGGGATGGCAAAGGCTTCGAGCGGGACCTGATTCTAAATTTGTTTGGCTTGGAAAAGAAATGCCATTTCAGTGGATTGGTATAAGTTGGGAAAATGGGAAATTGGTAGATGATGAATTACGTGCAGGTGACTTTATTTGGAGTTGGCCAAAAGCTCATTATGGCAATATTCAATTTCACGAATATAAGTTTGATTTAAAAAAGATATCCTTCGGCAATACAAATGCTTATCGAGCAAACGGGATTTGGGAAACAATTGAGCTAAAAGAATCAAAAGGTGGTCCATTTCGTTCTTATGTTTTTTATGATGAAAAAAATGATAGAACCTATCATTTAAATTATTTAATTCACCATCCGGGTAATGAAAAAACTTTATTCATGCGACAAATGGATTTAATTGTAAAAACGTTTACAGTTTCAAAATGAGAATATTAATAACAGGGGCTTTTGGACAATTAGGTTCAGCAGTTAGTAAGGCAATGATGGATAGCCATGACGTAATTCGTACCGGAAGATTTATTCCCAAAGGTGAATATGGAATAACTTTAGATATTCAAAATAAAATTTTGTTACAAAATGTAGTAGATGTGATTCAACCAGATATTATTATTAACCTAGCTGCTATGACGAGTGTGGATGGATGTGAACTGAATCCAGATTTAGCAAAGGAAATTAATATTGCTGGTGTACAACATATTTGTGAAAGTTTTGATGGCAAAATTATTCATTTTTCAACAGACTATGTTTTTGATGGAGAAAATGGTCCTTACACAGAAAGTGATTTAGTTAATCCTATTTCTGTTTATGGTGAAACTAAATTATCATCAGAACGTATTTTACTGTATCATAATCCAAATCACTTGGTTATTCGTGGAAATGTGATTTATGATGATTCTCCTACCACAAAAGCGAGTTTTTTGAATTGGGTTGTAAAATCATTAGAAAAAAATGAAGAAATAACAGTTGTGACTGATCAAATTAATAATCCAACCTGGACAGAATCTATGGCAGATATTACATCTCTTTGTATTGAGAAGAACCTTTCAGGAATTGTTCATTGGGGTGACTCAAATCAATTAACTCGATTTGATTTTGCTGTCAAAATCGCAGAAAAATATGAATTAGATAAAAAATTGATTAAACCTATCACAACTGAAAAATTAACACAACTGGCACAAAGACCTTTGAAATCAGGATTGAAATCTGATAAGTTGATTGACACATTAGGCGTCATTCAACCATCAATTGATGATTGTTTGAATGCTATTTTAAAAAGAAATAAAATATGAAAACATTAATTATATCACCAACGTATAATGAAGCGAAAAATATTGAAACGCTTGTAAACCAAATATTGGGTCCAAATCCTGAATATCATTTACTTGTTGTTGATGATAGTTCTCCAGATGGTACTGCCGAAATAGTAAAAAAATTACAAAAACAGTATCCAACTTTGCACCTAGAAGAACGACCCGGAAAGGCAGGATTGGGCACAGCATATTTATTTGGATTTCAATGGGCGTTGGATCATGATTATGAAGCAGTTGTTCAAATGGATGCGGATTTATCACATGATCCCAAAGATGTACCACGTCTTATCGGTGAATTAAAAAATCACGACCTTGTTATTGGTAGTCGTTATGTGGATGGAGTGAGTGTGGTCAATTGGCCAATCAGAAGATTGATTCTTAGTTACGGTGCCAATATGTATTCTAGAATAGTTACAGGAATGCCTATTAATGATGGAACGGGTGGATTTAAAGCTTGGCGGAGTTCTACCCTTGAAAAAATTCAATTAAAAAAAGTTAGATCTCAAGGATACTCCTTTCAAATCGAAATGAATTTCCGAGCATGGCGACGAGATGCCCGAATAAAAGAAGAACCAATCATATTTTTTGATAGAACGGTGGGTGAATCAAAAATGTCATCTTCTATTATGTATGAAGCAATTTGGATGGTATGGCGTCTTCGTATTTGGAAAATTTTTGGTTGGATATAAATGAGAGCATCCATTTGCATTGTAAATTTAAATGCAAAAAAGCATTTGGATTCATGTCTTAATTCTTTGGAAAGTGCCATGGGGAATATTCCATTTGAAACAATTGTAGTTGATAATAATTCTTATGATGGTTCTGTTAAATTAATAGAAAAAAAATATACTGAAGTTATCTGTATTAAAAATGGAAGAAATGAAGGGTACACTCGTGCTATGAATATGGCACTTTTAAAGGCTAAGGGTGATTATAGAATTCTTCTTAACCCTGATGCCACTTGTGAAGAAGGATCTTTATCTAAAATAATTCAGGTTATGGAATCTGACTTATCAATTGGAATCTGTGGTCCAAAAGTAGTGAATGAAGATGGATCTTTCCAAAAATCGTGCCGTCGAGGCATACCTCGTCCTCAAGCAGTCTTTTCATATTTTCTTGGCTTGGCAAATAGATATCCAACTGATGAAAGATTTACAGGATATCAATTAAATCATTTAGATGAAGATGAGACGAATGAAGTGGATGCAGTCTCGGGGTCATGTTCTGTAATTCGGGAAAAACTAATCAATGATATTGGACTGTTGGATGAACGATATTTTGCATATCAAGAAGATTCTGATTATTGTTTTCGGGCAAAAGAAAATGGGTGGAAAATTCTTTATTATCCAAAGTCTATCATTAATCATATCGGAGGGGCTGGTGGCGCGGGTTCGATTCCTTTTTTAGCAATATTTGAATGGCATCGATCATATTATCGCTTATTCCGCAAACATTTTGCCCAGGATTATAATCCTTTATTTAATCTTTTTTATTCTATTGTAATGCTTGGCAAATTAATTTTTGCTCAAGGCAAACATTTACTAGTTCGATAAATGGAAAATATTGCTCAACTTGAATTTGTAATGCTATTGCTTATAGGGAGTATTTTCCTTGCAATAGGTTTGTCGTGGATTACCATAAAAATTGCACCAAGTGTTGGTTTAATGGATATTCCAGGAAGCGCAGAGCATAAGAGTCATCTAAAACCTATTCCATTGGTTGGCGGGATTGTTTTGATGGACACATTAATCGTAATGATTTTACTCACAGGAATGTGGAATGACCCTGGCGTTTGGGCAATTTTTGTATCAGGTTTAATCATTGGAGTTTTAGGAATTTTGGATGATATAGTTCATTTATCAGTATCATCAAAATTATTAGGCCAAATCTTTGCAGCAATTGTATTGATTTATTTAGGCGTACAAGTAAAATTCTTTGAATCTCCTGAATTTTTTATTCATTTAGCCAGTCCATGGGATAATTATTTTAATTTAGGTTTTACAATTCTATGGTTAGTCACGGTGACCAATTCCTTTAATTTTATCGATAGCATGGATGGTTTAGCAGTCGGACTTTCTGGATTGTCAGCCGGATTTTTTCTTTTAATTTCCTTAGCCACGGGTCAATCTGAACTCATTTTTTTATGCACGGTAATTTTAGGAATCTGTATCGCGCTTTATTTTTTCAATTCTCGACCAGCTAGTTTATTTTTAGGTGATTCAGGCGCTCAATCTTTGGGGTTTATTTTGGCTTCAATTGCTATTATTTATGATCCAAAAATTGGGGAACAAGCTTCATCTTGGTTTGTACCTATACTAATTTTTTTCATCCCATTATTTGATATGGCGTTGGTTGTCTTTTCGCGAGTTAAGAGAGGTCGAAAAATCCATAAAGCTTCTCGAGACCATACTTATCATCGATTGGAACAACTTGGATTTCCTATCCATCATGCAGTATTAATGATGCATGGTGCATCACTCATTTTAAGTATTGTAGGATTTTTATGTTTAAATTTGCCTGCCCTTTTTGCGAATTTTATCTTTGCCCTTATAATTTTATTAGGCATTGCAGTCTATATTGAATTGGATAAAAACTACCTTTAAAATAAAAAGTAAAATTTATGTTGAAATATTATCTTGATTTTGAAAAGCCAATTAAAGAATTAGATACACAGATTCTTGAATTAGAGATGGAGACGACTCCATCAAAAACGGATAGTATATTATTGGAAAAACTAAAAGCTAAACGATTAATCAAGATGGAGAAAATCTATTCTAAATTATCTCGGTGGCAACGTGTTCAATTGGCTCGACATCCAAAACGTCCTTATTCATTAGATTATATTAAATACTTTTCACCTGAATTTATAGAATTGCACGGGGATAGGTATTTTATGGATGATCCTGCCGTCGTAACTGGAATAGGCAAACTGGGTGATAAAAAAGTAGTGTATGTTGGCCAACAAAAAGGACGAAATACTAAAGAAAATTTGTATCGAAATTTTGGGATGATGCGTCCGGAAGGTTATCGAAAAGCGTTACGAATTATGAAACTTGCCGAAAAGTTTAATCTACCCATCATAACACTCATTGATACAATTGGTGCTTACCCTGGGATTGGCGCAGAAGAACGTGGACAAGGGGAAGCTATTGCACGAAATTTAATGGAAATGTCAGGATTAAGTGTTCCAATACTTAGTGTTGTAATTGGTGAAGGTGCAAGCGGCGGTGCTTTAGGCATTGCTGTCTGTGATAAAATGTTGATGTTAGAAAATACATGGTTTTCAGTTATTAGTCCTGAAGGATGTGCTTCAATTTTATACCATGATGCTAAAAAAGCGGAAGTTGCAGCTGAATCTCTAAAACCAACACCAAAAGATTTAGTGGAATTAGGCATTTGTGATAGGATTATTAAAGAACCTAATGGGGGTGCCCATAGAGATTTTGAAGCATCAGCAAGTGAATTGAAAAAAGTTTTATTAGAAGAATTGGACTTGGTTTCAAATAATGACCCAAGTGATTTCCTTGAGAATCGAGTAAGAAAATATGACAAATTAGGATATTATCAGGAAACTGCATGATTAAATATTCCCATCCGGTGAAAGTCTATTATAAGGATATTGATCAAATGGGTATTGTATATTATTCTCGGTATTTTGAATTTTTTGAAGAAGCTAGAACAGAAATGCTATTATCGATAGGTTTGGATTATGCAAAAGTGGAGGATCAAGGTGCAATGCTTCCTGTAATTGAAGCTCATGCCGAATATAAAAAAGGTGCAATATTTGGTCAAAATATTATAATTCATACTCAGATTGATGAATTGCCTAAAGTTAGAATGAAATTTAAATATTCGGTTGTTTCAGAAAATACTGATGAACTATTAATGACAGGGCATACTGTTCATGCATTTACAGATTTAAAAGGGAGACCGATTCGAATCCCTAAGTATATTTACTCTATTCTTAAAGATAAAATGAATGTCAATAAATTATTATAAAAATGTTTACGTTATTTATTAATTAAGTAAACTGCAACACCAGCAAAAGCACCTCCTATTATTGTAGAAAAGTGGATAGGCTCACCTAAGAATATCAATGCGAAAATTACCGCTGTAATAGGAACCATAAATATATAAGAGCTAGCTTTTTTAGGACCCATCACAGTGGTAGCTTTAAAATAAGTTGACGTACCAAATGCCATGGCAACTGTAGATAAAATCATCATATTTAGCCAAAATATCCAATCAAATGAAAAGATAGAAAATAAATCAATTCCATTTGTAAGAAAAAAACTGAAAAATATTGAGCAGAAATAGCACCAAAATGTAAAGGTTATGAAAGAGATACTGCCTTTTCCGTGTGCGATAACATTTGTAAGCCCCGCCCAAGAAAACGATGCCAATATAAAATACATATTCCCAGATTGAAAAAACATTTCTAAATTTAATTCCCAAGTACGAATGAGAATTAAACCGCCTAGTATTCCGAATAATAATCCTACAATGTCCTTTCGATATAAAAAGCTACTGAAGAACCCAGCTGAAACTATTGTTGTAAAGATAGGGTTAAATGTTGGGACTAGCACACCGCCTATGCCTGCAAATCCTAATTGAGTTCCTTTAAAATAAAAAAAGTTGTAGGAAGTAATACATAAAGCACCGAGAATCACTTTAAGGTAACTATCTTTAGAGACTTTAAACGAATGTTTTGAAAAAAATACAACAGGAGCAAAAGATAGCATGGCAAAAAAGAAACGCCAAAACATCATTAACGATGGGCTGCCATAATCTCCAAGAATTTTAGCATTTGTCCATGAGAGTCCCCATGTTGCCATGGCTAAAACCATTTGAATAGTTAATAGGAATTTTTTTGAGTTTAATTTGTCTTTCATAAAAGTGTAATAATGAATTTAGTATTATTAGATAAAATAGGATACTCAAAAAATCAAAAAAAATGAAAAAAATGAAAATAATAAAAATAATTTTAAAATTCATTCCTAGGATTAATATTATGAAACGCAATGACTTATTGTTAAAATCAATTAACTAATACGGAGCTAATTATGTATAAAACTCAATTTTTACGTTTACTATTCTTGCCACTAATTGTTGGGTTGCTTATCAATTGTGGTTCTTCAGCTGGACCCGATTTAAGTCCTGAACCGTCCAGGAAAATTATGTCAAATATTCCAGATTGGTTTATGACAACACCTAGCAAAGATGGTTTTCGATATGAAACTGCAACGGCAACAAGCCAGGATTTACAATTGGCGATAAATAAAGCCACTTTGGATGCAGCTAGTCGACTTGCAGCGACTATTAACTCTGAGATGGAAGGCTATACAAAACGAGTACAGGAAGAAACCGGATTAGGAAATGAATCTGATTTACTTGATAGATATTCACAGACTCAAAGTCAAATTATTGCTACCGCACTTCAGGATTATACGGTTCCAAAAAAACAAACTATGGAAGAAAAATCTAATAATAAGGATATTTTCCGTGCTTATATACTTTTGGAATGGGATGAAGGTGCAGCAAATAAACGTCTCCTTAATAAAATTAAAGCAGATAAAGAAGTTTATAATGCAATACGTGCTTCTGATTTATTGAAAGAGATGGAATCGAAAGTCGAAGCTTATCGTAATAGAAATTAAGTCTTAGCTTTTTTTAAACTATTATGGAAAAACTCCTGTTAGTATAGAGCTTTTTCAATAACTCTAATCATGTTTTGATATTCTTTTTCTTCAAAAAGTCGAGTCAGAAAAATAATATTCCCTGTTGTATCAATAACAACATTTCGGGTTACACCAGATTCTTTATTTGCATATAACCCGAAAATATCAGCATTTGGATCTAATGCAAGTGGATAAGTTATTCCAACATCATTTTTAAATTTTAAAACGGTTTCTAAGGGCTCATCTCGATCAATACCAATGAGAATCAGCCCGTTATCTTTATATTTTCGCCATAGATCCTTTTCTAAATGTGGCATCTCTAACCGACATACAGAACACCAACTTGCTGTGAATTGTAGGACGACAATCTTTCCGCGGAAATCAGATAATTTGGTTTGAGTCCCGTCAGAAAATTTCATATTAAAATCGGGAGCTAAGTCACCGACGTTTACATAAAACCCGCGATCTTCAGCACCCACAAAAACTGAAAAAAGTAAAACATAAAATAGTTTCATTCTAACTTAGCTTAAATCCCTGTTCAATCATCCATGCATCATTGGGGAATTTGGTCATGTAATTGCGGATACCATCAGGTAGTAGCACCAGACATTTTTGCCCTTTTCCTAACTGGGTTGCAGTTTGAAGTGCTGCAATCATTGCTGTGCCAGACGAGCCTCCACATAGAAAACCTTCTTCTCGAATTAATCTCCGAGCCATTAAAAATGATTCTTCGTCTTTTGTTTTTACATATTCGTCTATTAGAGAATTATCTAAGACATCAGGGAAAAAGTCATATCCAATACCTTCTACAAGATAAGATGAGACTTCAGTGCCACCACCTAAAATAGATCCAACAGGGTCGGCACCAATAATTTTTATTCCAGGGATTTCTTCTTTCAGTCTTTTTGCAACACCAGATATTGTTCCACCTGTTCCAACGCCCATTACAACCATTTGCAGGTCTGTTCCAAAATCATCAAGAATCTCTTGAGCTGTGCCATCATAATGTGCATTTGGATTTGATGGATTTTCATATTGATCTAATATATGAGAATTTGAAATTTCGCCATTTAGTTTTTTGGCAACACCAATATGACTATTTGGATCATCAAATGCTGCTTCGGTTGGTGTACGAATGATTTCAGCCCCTAATGCTTCTAAAGAGATTTGCTTCTCTTGACTCATTTTTTCGGGCATTGTTATAATGCATCGATAGCCTTTTACGGCGGCAGCAAGTGCAATTCCTTGTCCAGTATTCCCGGATGTGGGTTCAATCAAAGTATCACCAGGTTTAATTCTCCCTGACTTTTCAGCATCTTCTACCATACGCCATCCAATACGATCTTTTACAGAACCGCCTGGATTAAAGTATTCACACTTTACGAATAAATCACAATCCAATTCCTGACCGATTTTATTTAAACGAACTATTGGTGTATTTCCAATTGTTTCTAAAATTGAGTTGTAAATCATAAAAATATTCCTTTAAAAAGTTCTCTTATTAAGTAAAATGTCTTCAATAAATTACAGGTCTCAATTCAGACATAACACATTAAACATCATTGATTAATACATCTAAAAAATTAACAGGGCCATTTCTCATTGATCTCCGAAATAAATTTCAAGAGATAGCAGGGGAAGACCAATTAATTGACCGTACTGAATTTCAAAACGGGCTTGATATTTCTAATGAGAATATATCGAATCGATTATTTGATATATTCGATAAAGATAAAAGTGGTTTTATTGATATTTCAGAGTTTATGAACACAATTGAGATGATTGTTAGTGGAAGCAAACAAGATAAAATAAAATTTGCTTTTAATGTCCATGATTTGGATAATAGCGGGTTTATAGATCGTTCAGAATTAAAAGTATTAATTGAACAAAGCTTTTTTGAGAATAATTTAGATTATGATGAATTCCAATTGGAATTGCTTGTAAACGAATTTTTCAAACGAGCGGATACAGATAAAAGTGGAACACTTGATTTTGGCGAATTTTTAGATATTGCCCATGCATTTCCAGATTTTATATCTGGTTTCGCTGTTAATCCTATTAATTGGCTTATTCCCGATCGGTATGAAAAAGGTTTGCATGAAAAATCTACTCAAGGTAGGAGAAAGTTGAAGAGTAGCATTCAAGTTCAAGACATAGGCATTTTTCAATGGTTGCTAATTCCGCGGTTAATCTTTCTGTATAATATTTTAATGAATCGACAGAAAAATAGAAATTTTGTTCATTTAAAGGCGATTCATTTATTACCATCTAAAATTCTTGAAATTACTATTGCCACTCCTGATGGATTTGAGTTTACACCTGGAGATTATGTTTATGTTAATTGTTTACAAATCTCGAAAATGGAATGGTATCCATTTAATATTATCAACCATTTAGATGAAGGTGATTTAATACTACATGTACAGTCAAATAATCAATGGACTGATAAATTATATCATGAAACTGTAGAAGGATTATTGAAAAATGAAGAATTAAATTGGAATATGCGTATAGATGGTCCCTATGGTTCATCTAGTCGTGAAATTTTGGAAACGGAACATGCTATATTAGTTGGTGCAGGAGTTGGGATTTCTAGAATGGCACCGATTTTACAAGACATAGCCATTCGCTTACAAGAAAATCCATCTTCGGTGAATGTGAAGCGAATTGATTTGTATTGGCTTAATAGTGACGATCATTATTTTGAGTGGTTTACAAAATTACTTGATGAAATTGAATCTAAAAGTGAGTCATCCTTTTTCAATTATCATATTCATTTTATAGATAAACAACCAGATGAAATAAAAGAAAAAATGATGTTTATTTCAACAAATGTAATGGAACGAGAAACCAATGTGACCTTAATTGATAATCTTTGGGGTAAATCGAAGTTTGGACTTCCGGATTGGAATCAAGAATTAAAAGAATTACAAAATAACCATTCTGAATTAGATTCAGCTTTATTTTATAGTGGACCGAATCAATATAAAAAAGCCATTTTATTAGGGTGTAAAAATCAAAAAATAACTTTTAAACAAGGACAATTTTAATGGATTTATTAAAGAATAAAGTTGCTATTATTACTGGCGGTGGTCGAGGAATTGGAAAGGCGACAGTTGAGCAATTTATAAATGAAGGGGCTCGGGTTATTATTGCAGATTATGATGAAGAGTCGGGTCATAATACGGCCAAAGAAATGGGTGCTGAATTTGTTAAAACTGATATTAGCAAAGAAGCCAGCGTCACTGAATTATTTAATTTTGTTTTTACAAAGTTTGACCGATTAGATATTTTGGTGAATAATGCCGGGATTCTATCTGATTCTACATTGAAAAAACTCGAATCTGATCAATTTGATGCTGTAATTAATGTGAATCTCCGTGGCGTATATCTATGTGGAAAAGCTGCTTCCGAAATTATGATAGAACAAGGCAGTGGTGTTATTTTGAATGCATCTTCCGTGGTTGCTCATAATGGGAATTTTGGACAAACAAATTATGTTGCAAGTAAGGCAGGTGTGATAGGAATGACAAAAGTATGGGCAAGAGAATTAGGGAAAAATGGTATTCGCGTAAATGCAGTCGCGCCTGGATTTATTCAAACAGATATGACTGCAGGTATGCCAGAGAAAATTATTCATATGATGGGTGAAAAAGTGCCATTAAAAAGATGGGGAACGCCAGAAGATGTTGCAAATGCTTATACGTTTCTTGCCAGTGATGAAGCCAGCTATATTAGCGGTACTGTGCTAAATGTGGATGGTGGCGTCGTTGTTTAATAAATGCTTTAAATGGGAAGGTAAAGAATGAAATTATTAATCGTATCAGCGACAAAAGGGAATAACCACATTTTGGCTGAGAAAATAGCCGAATTACTTAATGTGGACTATGAAATAATAAGTTTAGAAGATTACTCATTACCATTATTCGTTCCAGGCGGTGAAAAAGCGGATGAAGGAATTACATTAGATTTAGTTTCGAAATTTGAAAATGCAGACGGATTTGTTTTTTGTATCCCTGAGTATAATGCTGGTATGCCGCCTATTTTAACAAATGCCATTACTTGGATTACAGTTTCAACAAAAAACTGGCGTGGTGCATTTAGTGATAAAAAAGCATTAATTGCAACTCATAGTGGCGGTCCGGCTTTTAATCTTCTCTCAACATTTCAAGATCAATTAGAGTATATGGGCTGTACCGTACATCATCGAAAAATATCGGTACACGGAAATGCAAAATTCAATATGGAATCTGTAGAACGAATTTTAAATAGTTTTGTTAAATTATTTTAATAGCTGTTCGATGTTTGAGATTGTCGAAGTCGTAATATAAACAAAATAAGGTCAGCCAATTGGCTGACCTTATTTTTAGTATGGTAGGTTGATTAATTAATTTTAATCATTCTTTCTTTGGGAAGAATAACTTCATGTTTTGGAAGTTCAATTGTTAGAATTCCATTTTTAAAAGTAGCGCTAATTTCATCTTCATTTACTGTTTCGGGTAAATGAAATGTTCTTGAGAATAAACCATTTTGTCTTTCACGATAGTGATATTTAGCTGTGTCTTCCTCGGATTCTATTTTTCTTTCACCCGAAATGCTGAGAATACTTTCAGTGATATTTATTCCGACTTCTTTTTTAGTAAGTCCTGGAATATCTGCTGTTAAAGTAAATGAGTTGTCGGACTCCTTTATGTCTATAGCTGGTGACCAGTTTGTTTCTGAACGAACAGGGAATTTCCAATCATTTTCGAAAACATTACTGATCATTTTATCCATATCATTATAAATTGAAGCAGGTCTTGGTGTCCATTTGATTAAAGTCATTTTTGACTCCTTTTTGGTTTGTTATTGAAATCGACTTACTTCGGCAAAAAAAATGCCAATCATTAATGGACATTCATTTTTACAGACTGATTGCAAATGTGGCATAAATGAACCGAATTTGCAATATTTGATATGTCTATATGGCGCAATTCTGCGACAGATAGGTTAGTGGTGCTTGGTTAAGAATTATGAAGTATGCTAATCGTGTTGATGTCGCTTTAACCCCGAAAAAAACGCGGGATGCAAGCACATGGTTAAAGCAATCCAATATTTTAATCTTTAACCACCAAATCCTCAACACAGGATGAACCAATTTTCCTAAGTCGAAAAATGTAGATCAAACCATGTATTGAAAAAGATATCTGTTCGAGAGTAATTTCTGAGTCTATGGAATTGGGGAAAATTATTTAAATGTCAACATTAGCACTCTTTGGTGGAAGTCCAATCAGAACGAAGCCATTTCCAACCTGGCCACAATCATCAGAAATGATTCGTGAGCATCTTCTTCATACATTAGAAAATGAACAATGGGGAATAGGTAGTAAAACAATATCAGAGTTTGATCGAAAATTCGCAAGCTATCATGATGCAAAATATTGTATTTCTGTTAATAGTGGAACCACAGCACTTTGGGTTGCTTTGAAAGCGGCAGATGTAAAAGCGGGTGATGAAGTAATTATTCCTGCGTACACATTTATTGCAACCGCTACTGCTGTTTTAATGGCAAATGCTGTCCCCGTCTTTGCGGATATTGATATTAATACAGGTAATATGGATCCAAATGATATAGAGCATAGAATTACGAGTAAAACAAAAGTAATTCTTCCTGTTCATATTGCAGGATCCCCAATTGATTTAAATGCAATAAATAATTTAGCAAAGAAACATAATATAGTTGTAATAGAAGATGCAGCACAGGCTCATGGTGCAACATATGGTGATAAAAAAATAGGTGCACTTGGCCAGGCTGGAATATTCAGTTTTCAATCATCCAAAAATATGAGCGCTGGAGAAGGTGGTGCTATTATTACAAATGATGAATCTTTTGCCGATGCTTGTTTTTCATATCACAATTGCGGACGAATCAGAAATGGAGAATGGTATAACCATCATCGTTTAGGATCTAATTTTCGCATGAGTGCCTTTAATGCAGCCATATTAATTCCGCAATTAGATTCATTGGCAGCTCAAATGGAGCTTCGTGATAAAAATAGGAATATTTTAGATATATTTTTAGACAAGATTGATGGTTTAAGACCAATGGCAATGAGTGCAGGTGCTACTCGATCTGCAAACCATTTATATATTTGTAAATATGATGAATCTAAATTTGATGGTATCTCCCGAGAAATATTTTTTAAAGCTATGCAAGCAGAAGGGATTTATACATATCAAGGGTATAAACCTCTGTATAAGGAGCCATTGTTTATAACAAATGAAAATGAATACCCATGGTTAAAAGATCTAGATTATAAATCTTTAAATCTTGTCAATACAGAAAAGTTATCAAATAAAGAATCAGTTTGGCTGACTCACAATCATCTATTGGGAGATGAAGAAGATATTCAAGATATCATGGATGCATTTGAAAAAGTAACAACCGAAATGCAGAGTGACCCCAAATCTTTTTTAGAATTTACTTTAAAATAAAATGAGAGAATAAAATGAAGTTAGATATCAATATGAAACAATTATTAAGCGCTGTGGATGTACCTGCTCAATGGGTTGGACTTCGAGAAGTTTATGAAGCGCACACACCTAGAATGATTCGGGATGGCGTTCCTGTAGCGAATGGCAGAGCATTTACTCATGGAATAATGGTTGAAGTGTTAGTTAATGGTCAATTTGGATATTATGGTACACCAAACATGACGTCTGAAGGAATTGCTTCAGCGGCAAAAAAAGCCTATCAACAAGCGGAAATTGCATCTCATCATGCTAACCATCAATTTGATGAATCAGCGCGCCCTTCTCATATTGGTTCGTATGCTTCGCCCTTTACTAAGGACAGAGAATCTTTATCTGCGGGGAATTTGAATGACATTCTATTAGAAGCGTACAATCATCTTAAAGTTTCAAATAAAATTGTGAGTGCTTCTTCTTTATGTCAAGTGATTGAATCATCATTTCGATTCGTAAGCTCCAATGGAAGCGATATTAATCAAGAATTTCTCATGTTTGAATTTGATTTAAGTGCTACCGCTGCAGATGGTACAAATCAACAAACACGTACATTTGGTGGAATGCGAGGAACGTGCAAACAGATGGGAATGGAATATTTTGACAAATATGAAATCCTTGCTAATGCGAATCGGATCGGAGAACAAGCGATTGAATTATTAACGGCGGATGATTGTCCTACAGGAGAAATGGATGCTGTGATTGCACCGGATCAAATGATGCTTCAAATCCATGAAAGTATTGGTCATGCATTGGAAGTGGACAGAATTTTGGGCGATGAACGAAATTATGCAGGGTGGAGTTTTGTAAAATTAGAAGATTTTGGGAAACTACAATATGGTTCTAAACTCATGAATATAACATTTGATCCAACATTGGAATCAGAATTTGCTTCTTATGCTTACGATGATGGTGGATTGAAAGCAAGTAAAGAGCATTTAATAAAAGACGGATTATTGGTTCGTGGCTTGGGTGGACAAGAAAGTCAGATTAGATCGGGATTAAATGGAGTTGCAAATTTTCGAGCCAGTAATTGGAATAGAGCCCCCATTGATCGAATGGCGAATATTAATCTAGAACCGGGCAATAGTTCATTTGATGATTTGATTTCTCAGGTAGAGTATGGCGTTTACATGGAAAGTAATAAATCATGGTCCATTGATGACTATCGAAACAAGTTTCAGTTTGGTTGTGAATATGGAAAATTAATTGAGAATGGGAAAATGACAAAAACGGTGAAAAATCCAAATTATCGTGGAATTTCTAATCCATTTTGGCGAAGTTTAAAAGGGGTGGGTAATGTGGATACATTTGGTATTTATGGAACACCTAATTGTGGCAAAGGTGAACCGAATCAAGTGATTCGAGTTGGCCATGCATCTCCAACGTGTTTATTTGAAAATATCCAAGTTTTTGGAGGAGTTTAATCATGGAACAAATATTTAATCAATTAAGTGAATCACTCTTTTCTGAACTAAATAATGGTGAAAACTTGATTCTGTCATTCGACGGAGAAAAAAGTCAGTTTATTCGTTTCAATCATGCAAAAGTTAGGCAAACAGGATTGGTGGACGATGCTGATTTGGGGCTCAAATTTATTTCTAATAATAGAAGTGTACATGGTGGTTTTACGGTTTCTGGAAATTTTGATATCGATATTGCTCGTGGAAAATCAGAAATAATTCGGATGCGTTTAGAAGCACAAGAAATACCTGAAGATCCATTTGTTGTCTTTCCAAAAAATGCAGGGTCGAGTCATGAAATTAAATTGGCAAATAGCCTTCCATTTGAAAATGCAATTGATGCGTTATTACCAGCTATGTCTGGGATGGATTTTGTTGGTATTTGGGCCAATGGAAATATGTTTCGTGGAAATGCAAATAACCTAGGACAAAAACATTGGTTTGAAACAGAATCTTTTAGCTTAGATTATTCTTTGGTAACACCAGAACATCAAATGGTAAAAGGGTCCTTTGCAGGAAATGATTGGAATCAAGGTGAATATGAATCGTATGTAAAACGATCTCGTGGAAAGTTATCTCTCATGGAAAGAAAACCCGTAAAAATTGATACAGGTAAGTATAGAACATGGTTTGAATCAGCTGCTGTGTCCGATTTTTTAGGAATGTTTTCTTGGAATGGAATTTCTGAAGCATCTCTTCGACAAGGCTGTAGTGGATTTGGTCGCATGCGACATGATGATATTCGGTTGTCACCTAAATTTTCAGTGATTGAAGATTTTTCACCAGGGTTTTGTCCAAAATTCAATTCCAATGGAGAAGTTTCAACAGAGAAATTATCGTTAATTGAAAATGGTGAATTGAAAAACACCTTGGTCAGTTCCAGATCGGCGAAGGAATACGGTGTTGAATCAAACAATGCTGAATCTGGCGAATATTTGAGATCACCTTATATGGCATCAGGAAATTTGAATCAGAACAATGTTATTGGTGAAATTGGAAAAGGACTTTATCTTTCAAATATTCATTATTTGAATTGGAGTGACAATGCTGGTGGGCGGATTACTGGTTTAACTCGCTATGCCTGTTTCTGGGTTGAAAATGGTGAAATAGTTGCACCTATTGAAACCATGAGATTCGATGATTCTTTCTACAATTTCTTCGGAGAAAGACTACTTGAAGTTGAAGATAAATCTAGTGTAAATCCCGAAGTTGAGACTTATGGTGGACGATCATTAGGTGCCACTACTTGTCCTGGTATTCTTGTGGATGATTTTTCATTGACATTATAAAATTATATTCCACAAAAATCATATAATAAGTTTAAAAGGAAAATAAATAGATAATGGATTATTTTGGTATCATAGTATTTGTATTGGGTGCTTGCGTAGGTGGGGGAGCCGTTTGGTTTGTTTCTCAAAAGCAAATGGAATCTATTCAAGATAGTCAGGCACAATTAAAAGATGCTTTTGGAAATCTTTCCAAGGAAGCGTTGGATGCGAATTTAGATTCATTTTTAAAATTAGCGGAATCCAAATTTTCTGATCTTGTTGGAAAATCAGGTGAGCAGTTAGGAAAGAAAAAGGAATTAATCGATTCAACTTTGAAAGAAATGAAATCGGATTTGAAAAGCCTTTCTAACAATACCATTGCATTGAAATCACAAATGGAAGAATCCAGAAAAAGTGTGGGTGAACTTTCGGATACAACATCTCAGTTAAGACAAATTTTATCAAGCTCACAAGCTCGGGGTCAATGGGGTGAGCGAATGGTAAAGGATATTCTTGATTTTATTGGTCTCGTTGAAGGTATCAATTATTCAGAACAATCTCAGGTTACCGATGGAACAGAGCGACCAGATTTTACTTTTTTTCTTCCTGATGATAAATCATTAAATATGGATGTGAAATTTCCTTTAGCACATTATGAAAAATATATAGCAGCTGATAATGAATTGGAAAAAGA
>JABIHN010000114.1 GCA_018649625.1 Fidelibacterota bacterium
CACCGTTCCAGCGCCAGTTCCATATCCTTTTACCGTCGAACCAAATTCACCTGTATATGCCCAAACAGTATCACCCGTTGCCAATTCTAAAAGCATTGATTTTTGAAAATTTATTTGCACAATTCTGTATTGATTGTTAATACCGCCAAAATTATCCGTAACAAAAATCATATTTTCATCGTCAGATGGTGTAGTCAATCCGCTGAATTGACTAGAGTCCGAATTATAATGTGGATCTAGATATAAGTTTTTTTCATCTTTACCATTATAAAATTCATGAGGAGATAATAAAGAATCAATTAAATCCTGATTATCTAAAAAATCAATAGATGTCAATTTCCATTCTGAATCATTCAAAAGTGCCATCCATAAATCTGTTCCAACAGTTTCCACCGTATCCACCCCTGATTCAATATGAGTGAATGTACCGCCAGTGGATACACGATTTATTCCAACTAAATTCCAATATTGATTCCAAACATATATTTTTTGAGATCCATCAATAAAAAAAACATTCATTTTTTTATCAATATCAACATCAATAGGTTTGATGGAAAAATTATCAGAATTTTTCAAATCTTTTAATGCCTCAAATCCTGAAGGCGTATTGCCATTTTGATCAAATACCAAAATAGAATTATTTCCTATATCTGCAACAAAAATCCGTCCATCTTGTGCAATAGAAATTTCAACAGGCTGACTTAAGCCATTTGCTTGATTCCAAACTGGATTTAATTGAAGATAACTTGTGTCCCCAGCACCTATAGTCCCAGAGCCAGAATTTATATCTTCCGGAATATTAAATCGATCTACGCATGAAATACTTATCAAAGTAAGAAAGATAAAATTTAAATATTGAATTTTCAAATACCCACCTCTTATAAAGAGAATCCGATACTAAATCGTTTTGGATCGGTTAAATGTTCAAAATTTGCATATCCATAATCTGCGCGAATTTTGATAGGTCCAACTGGAACTTTGATTCCCAAACCTAATGTGAAATTTTCTTCTTTTTTATTTGACTTATATCCTCCACGAATAAATAACATTTTCATGAACGAATATTCCATCCCTGTTACAATATATTCTGCATTATCTACTGGATGATTTAATTGAAGGGATATTGTACAATTTTGTTTTTCCTGATCTATAACGTCAAATGCAGCGCCAACTCTAAATTGTGTTGGAGGCGAAAAATTAGAAAAATCTGTTTTTTCTACAATTTCTTGCCCTGAACTTTGATCCAGTATTCGTTTTTCATAAAACCCATTGGGTTTGGCTTGCTTACCAAAATGAGATAATGATGCACAAAAACGTAGGGATTTATATCCAGTCCAATAAAAAGTTCCCATGTCCATCAATATTGCACTCATTCCATAATCAGCTAAATCTTCCGAAACATGCTTCAAGGTTATTCCAAAACTAAATCGGTCTGTCATTTTTGCGCCATAAGTCATTGCAATAAATCGATCTTGAAAAGAAAAATAACTTCCCGTTCCTTCAGGATGAAATTCTGTCGTTTCCATCATTGGTGCCATATGTAGAATTCCACCGCTTAGCCCTAAATAATGGCGGCCCTTCACATGCTTTGTAATACTGAAATAATCATAATTAATATCTGCTGGCCATTGAATTTGTGATAATACAATTTCAGTTTTATCTAATTGAGCAATTGTTGCAGGATTATAATAAATACTGGATGCATCCTGATTTAAAGCAACAACAGATTCACCCATTCCCACAGCACGAGCACTAACACCAATATTTAAAAATGAAAACACTGAAGTACCTGAACGCTGTCCACCCAAAATGGGGAATAAATTCTGTGCCGAGCTCAATGAAAAAACAAATAAAACTCCCGCTAATAATTTTAAAAAACGTTTCATTAGAATATAAACTGAATCCCCATTTCCATTGTTCGAGGTTTATTATATCGGGATGGATCCAAATTGGGATTAGGACTATTTGCTAAAAAGTATCCATAAGTCTCTCCCGGCTCATATCCCCGACCGGTAAATGGATTCACTCTTCTAGGAGTCAACTCATTCAATACATTTTCAATTTCAATATAAGATTTAATTTTAAATCGACTTACGTTAAAAGTTTTATAAAGTTTGACTTCGATATTTTTCTTTACATCCTTACTAAGAAAAGCGTAAGGACGATCATCTTCTCTTGGTCCATCATAGTATGCTTTATCATTTACATAAATAATTGTATCTTGAATGGAACGGGTATATCGCCGCCCAGATTCAAATTCTATCCGTGCTGAAGCTCCCCAGTTTTTTGGGTGGTTATAGGAGATATTGGTAAAAATGTGGATTGGACGATCCCAGCTCATAAAACTTTCACCCAATGGTTTTTCAGATAATTGACCTGCCTGGACTAATAAGTTATCCAACGGTGATGAACTTTTTCCTGTGACAATACTATAGTTAAAATTGAGATCCACATACCAATTTTTCCATAATCGACTTTTTAAAATTGCTTCTATTCCTCGAGACCGAGCATAATCTGCATTAAAATACATATTAAAAGAAAGGTGAGCGTATTTTGGATTAGATGGGCTGATTGTTTGTGAAGTCTCATAATCAAACATATCTTTCCAGTAAGCTTTTAATTCCAATACTTGATCTTCGCTAAAACGATGCTTTACACCAATCTCATATTGGACAGTGGTTTTGGGATTTAAATTTGGATTTCCAAAAACCTGATATGTCGATTGAGATTTAGAGTTTATTTTAGCATATACATACTGAAATGTTGGTAATTGAGAGAAATGTCCATAATAAAAATAGAGAACGTCATTATTTGTAATTGGGTGAGAAATACCAAATCGGGGACTTAAACGAGCCTTCATTTTATATGGATCACCAGTCCATGGAAAGTTAAATGTTTCTTCTTCGAATAAATCTCTGGCTTCATCTGTAATGATAATATTACTCGTGTCATTAATCGCATTTTCAACATAACGACCAGGAATCCAATAATCTGTTCGAAACCCAATGTTTAATGTCATTCCTTCAAAAACTATTCTATCCTGAAAATACAAAGCACCAAAATAAGTTTTAGCATTATAACTATCATAATTTGCACCAAATCCCGATGAGCCACTCCAAGGCTCATCAATATCCAAAACTTGAATTTCTGTAATTGTATGTTCAATTCCTGTTTTTATTTTATGGTTTGATTGTGTATGGTAAGTCCAATCCAAATCCATTCTTGTATTTTCACTTGATAAATCATACCATTCTGGTGCAAACCCAGTATCATAAAACTCATCTCCATAAGTAATGTGGATATTTCCATTTTGATCAGAATCATCCAAATTATAATTAATGGGTTCAAGGTCTAAACGCTCTTGATAATCTGTCCAAGGTAGGTCTTGAACAGCACTATGCTCCATGGTTGTAAACTTACCAATCGTAAAATTATAAAAAGATCTAGTCGAAAGTGTATGAGTCCAATTCATATTAAATAAACGAGTATCTCGCGTGATGGTATTATAATAATCCAAAATCTTCATATAACGATATGGAAAATAAGTAGATGCAAAAGCACGTGGCATATAATAACCTTGGTTAATATTCATGGATGCATCATAAGAAACAGATAATTTTTTTTGTGGAGTTAATCCCCAAGTCATTTTATACAAAACATGCCAATCATTATTTTCCCTTGATGCTAATTGCTCCATAAATTTATCAGCACCTTCATCTGAAATCAAATTGGATGACCAATAACGATGTGGATATAATTTTGATGCCGTAGGCAAATTCCCATCATACATTTTACCGTAACCATTTAAAAAAAATGAAAAATGGCCTGGAAGATCAACACCTAAAACTTCAGGGATTGTTTGGAAAAATAAATCCGGTCCACCAAAATTAAATTCCAACCGATCCGTATTATAATTATCGGGAAGAAATCTATCACTAGAATATTTTACCGAACCATCATAATGGTCTCGACCTTCTTTTAATTTAATATTAATAATTCCAGACATTGCTTGACCATATTCTGCATTATATCCACCGGTAACTATTTCCAGCTCTTCTATGGCATCAGCATTTACAAATAAGTTTCCAGAATATCCAGATAAAGGATCTTTCACAGAAAAACCATCAACTACGAACATG
>JABIHN010000024.1 GCA_018649625.1 Fidelibacterota bacterium
AATGGCACACAGTTTATTGGAAATATGTGGATGATCCAACAACTGAGAAACAATACAAGGCTGTCATGTCTCAACCAGATGACCCCAATAATGGATGGGAATTTTTGAATGAAAGGTCTTTGGTTTATCTCCCTCGTTCGGGTAAACCTTTCGTGATTGCGAATTTCAATTACTTACCTGATATTGAACAAAAAATGTTAAAAAGCAGGTGGAATTGGGTGGGCTTCCCCATATTGCCGAATGATAATGAAACAACCGTTGCCAATGCTTTCTCAGGACTAACTGACTTGAATGACCCTTTTTCTTTTGTGGATGAAATTTCCATTATTCATGAAGGTGAATTTTCAAATTGGAGAAGTGTTGCGTGGGAGCCAGCAGATTATCTAATTAAAAGTGTTGATGGGTATAAAGTAGAAATCATAGATAATGATTATACTTTATTTAATACACCATTCATCGGGACTAAAATAGCAGCGGATACCCCCATTGAGTTAACAGAAGGAGAAAATTGGATTTGTTATTTCCTTCCTGAATTAAATCACCCATCTGATGCATTCCCGCAATATATATTAGACCAAATGATTTCCATTAAAGCACAGGATTGGTTTTTAACCCGCAGGAATGGGGAATTTTATTCAGATGAAATATGCCCGCCCCATGAGCAGGGAACAATCAGTGAATGTGAACAACTGGTGTATGGGAATATGTATATTATTACTATGACAGAACCGGCTACATTTTCATGGGTTTTTCCTCATGAGGAACCTCTCAGAATCAATACCCCAAGACCCATTCACTTTACATACCAAGAAAGTGGATCTTATCTCCCTGTTGTGATTGAATCCATTGAAAATAATATCATTGAACTGGGTGCATTTAATGAAAATGATATTTGCGTTGGGGCAGAAGTCGTTTCAGGGACACATTGTAATTTCAAATTATATAATACAAGTTTAGAAAATGTACGCTTTGAAGCTATTACAGAGACAGGTGCCGGACGGATAGCCGGGGATACCAATCAAGATAAAGATTTTAAACCTGAAAACGTGAGAATAGAAGATGCCGTTCAATATATTTCCTTAAAATCATTCAAAAGAAAACCTGTGAGGGAACAAAAGAAGCAATCCAATTCCGTTCAAGCATATCCCAATCCATTTAATTCTAATACGGAAATAAAGATTACTCTTGGTAAAAGTGAAACAATTGCCCTTGAAATATATTCGGTAACAGGTCGGCATATTGCTGATATAAAAAGAGGTTCCTTGAAAAAAGGTGCACATACCTTTCGCTGGAATGGAAAAAATAAATATCAGAAAAACGTCCCCAATGGGATTTATTTCTATCGACTATCCATGACAAAAAATACAATTAAAGGAAAACTTTTGTATTTAAAGTAAATGATAAAACATCATTTGTGTCTCTCCATAAAATAAATAATTATTACACATGATTTTTCACATAAGCATTTTTAAGTACACCAGGAAAAACCTTTCAAAGGAAAAAACAACCTTTGAAAGGTTTTTCACCGACTTAAAAAACAGAACCTAATTAGATAATTTCACTAAGAATACACCAAAATTCATAAAAGGTTGATATCCAATGAGTATAGTTTATTTATTCCTTTTCTTTTTTACCGGATTAAAGGGTGGAATACTGGAAGTGGGCTCGGGAGGTCCATATAGTTATGTTGGAGTGCAACCAGCCTTGGATGCTTCTACCCATGGGGATACCATTCTTGTCTGGCCGGGGACTTATTTGGGTGCCCTTGATTTCAATGGAAAAAATGTATTATTAACTTCGTTTTATTTATACGATTCTACTAATGCAAGCATACGGGAAACAATATTGGATGGGAACCGGGAAGGATCCGTGGTCATGTTTAATAATGATGAAACCCGGGATGCAATATTAAATGGATTTACAATTACAAATGGCTCGGGATATGTATCAAGTCTTGGGAGTAAATATGGCGGAGGTATATACATTCAAGATTCATCACCTACACTAAATAACTGTATTATTAGAGATAATTATATTTTTGGAGATAATGCAACTGGCGGAGGTATGTATATAGTGGAACATGCTGCTCCCTATCTATCCAATTTAGTTGTAACCCATAATTTTAGCGAATGGTTTGGTGGAGGAATATTTTCAGCTGCTGCAAGCACCGAATTTGACCCTGTAAACAGATGTAGTATTTTTTTGAATCACTCTGGATCTTTGAACGATTTACGTATAGGTGACCCCTGGGAACCTTTGACAGAGGTTTATTTAGATACATTTACCATTGCCTATGCAGACTCATTTTATGTATCTGGTGATATGGCAGTTTTTGATGTGTTAAACCATAAAATTGAACTCGTGGACCATGATCTGTATGTTGCCCCTTGGGGTGATAATTTAAACTCCGGACTAACTGCGGATGAACCATTACAAAATATTTATTGGGCCCTTGAAATAATTAAAGAAAACCCCATAAATCCCAATACGATTTATTTATCTCCCGGCCTCTTTAGTAAAAATAACTCCGGCGAATTTTTCGCACTTAATACAAAAAGCTACGTAAGTATAATTGGATCAGTAGAAGATTCTACTATCTTGTCTTTAGATGAAGAATTCTCACGCGGTATTGATGCAGGGCAGCGTGAAAAATATTATTCCATTGAAAATCTTCATTTAAGAAATCAAGTCCAAATTGATCCTGATAACTTTAATAACGTAATTAATGTTGATATGAATACTGGTTTAATCATAAAAAATATTTCCGTTAAAAATATCATTAATTTTTTCAGATCTAGTCATAACACTATAAATGGTCCTGCAAATTTTGATATTGAAAAACGATATCATCTAATACTTGATAAAATTAATATTCAAAATAATGAAATGGTTTCCGGATTTTCTTTCTGCTGTTACGATGTTGCAACTATAAAAAATAGTACTCTAATAAATAATAGTACTTATACTTATAGTAATGGAATTTCTATGGGGACATATTTAATACATTTTTACTCGGGTTCTGATTATAATGATTATCTCAGGCTAGAAAATAATTTAATTGTGAATAATATTAATTCCGTCAGTGAAGACTGGGGTCCTGTAACTGTTCTTAGTTTTGTTGGCCCACAGATTCTTGAAATGGTCAATAATACAATCATGAACAATACTGGAGAGCAAACAGGAAATATTGAATTTGAATATCGAATTCAGGGTTCAAATTTCTTTATAGTTAATAATATTTTCTGGGGGAATGAAATGGCCGAATTCATTATTTCCAACCCCTATAATACAACAAATACAAATTTGGTATTTTCTCACAATATTATTGAAGATGGCGAGGGTGGATTTATAGGCGATTACCCGGATAATGTTGTTTGGGAGGGTGGTAACTTGGAAAACGACCCACAGTTCAGTAATGATGAAGATAATCCATACACCTTAAATTGGTCTTCACCTGCTATTAATGCCGGAACAGCTTTTTTTGAATGGAATGGCGATACAATTGTTAATTTATCATCCAACCAATATAATGGAAGTGCGCCGGATATTGGTGCATTCGAATTTGGACCGCCATTATCTTCAGCTATTGAGATTCTACCAGAGAATTTTCAATTATATCCACCTTATCCAAATCCGTTTAATCCCATAACGACCATTCGATTTAATACTGGAGAAAATTCATTGAATCATGTAGCTCTGAAAGTTTTTGATATAAATGGTAAACGGGTAGCTTCAATTGTTAATGGTTATTTACCCTCTGGTGACCATGAATTTCTATGGGATGCCTCTGAATTTTCCAGTGGCGTTTACTTTATAAAACTCAACGTCCTTTCTATTCTTAGAAAAAAATATTTTACAAAAACTGAAAAAGTTCTATTATTAAAGTAAATTTTTTACATTATATTATATACGCGGGCGTAAGAAGCCTAAACTCATGAAACAAAATTAGGATATACAGAAAATGAGCCAGAAACCTTTACTAATTGTAGAATCACCTACTAAAATAAAAACAATACAAAAATATCTTGGAGATGAATATGAAGTTATTTCATGTGTCGGCCATGTTAAAGATCTGCCATCTAAAGAATTGGGAATCGATATTGAAAATGATTTTGAAATAAAACTAACACCGCTTCCCGATAAGAAAAAATTTTTAACAGACCTACGAAGAAAATCAAAGCTAGCCGATCGAGTCCTAATCGCAACGGATCCAGATCGTGAAGGTGAAGCCATTGCTGCTCATCTCGCAAGTGAAGTACCAAAAGAAAAACTTCAAAGAGTTCAATTCACTGAAATTACAAAAGCTGGTGTTGCCGAAGGAATGAGTCAAGTTCGGGAAATTGATCAACACCTTGTAGATGCTCAAACAGCACGACGTGTAATTGATCGATTGGTAGGATATAAAGTATCTCCTGTTTTATGGGCAACACTACAAAGTAATATGAAATTTGTAACAACAACTTTATCAGCAGGACGGGTTCAATCTGCAGCAGTAAAACTTATAGTAGATAAAGATCGATTACGTGCAAAATTCAATCAATCTTCTTATTATGACCTAAAAGCAGTTTTGAACAAAACAAGTGACTCAAATTCATTTAATGCTACGTTAATTCGTGTAGATGGTGCCAAAATCGCATCCAGCAACGATTTTGATTCAACAACAGGAAATTTAAAGAATAAAGATGTTTTATTACTCTCTGAATCTCAAGCTGATGCTTTAGTCAAAGAATTAGATTCCGGTGATTGGATCGTAACAAAAATTGAAGAAAAACCACGAACATCCAAACCCAAACCACCATTTACAACGAGCACACTTCAACAAGAAGCTGCTCGAAAATTAAGAAGTTCTGCACGTCAAACGATGAGCACAGCTCAACAATTATATGAAAATGGTTTCATTACTTATATGCGTACAGATTCAACCAATTTATCAGAAGAAGCAATTGCAGGTGCACGTCAAGTTATTCAGAACCTATATGGCGATGATTATCTTCCAGGGAAAGCAATTCGATATGCCACCAAAGTCAAAAATGCCCAAGAAGCTCATGAAGCTATCCGACCAGCGAATCGTACATTTCTTTCCGTATCTGAAGTGGAAAGTAAAATTGGAAAAGATGCTGCAAAATTATATGACTTAATCTGGAAACGCACAGTTGCAAGTCAAATGACACCAGCAAAACTGAAACAAACTGCCGTCACAATTGTGAACCAAAAAACTGAATTTCGTGCAAATGGTCAAGTGATTTTTTTTCCTGGCTACATGCGAGTATATGTTGAGGGGCAAGATAATCCTGACAAAGATTTAGCCAATAAGGAACGAATTTTACCCGAAATGTCAAATGGTGAGTCATTAAATTGTTCTGAATTAAAATCAGAATCGCATACAACGAAACCTCCTGCTCGATATACGGAAGCATCACTTGTAAAAGCATTAGAAGAAAATGGAATTGGACGACCTTCCACCTTTGCATCCATAATGGGTACCATTGTTCGACGAGCCTATGTGGATCGATCGGGTGGTAAACTTTCTCCTACATTCCTCGGATTATCAGTAACCCAATTGTTAGAAAATCATTATACCAATCTTGTTAGTAAAGAATTCACAGCAAAAATGGAAAATGGATTAGATGAAATTTCACGAGGTGAACAAGATGCTCTCTCATTTATGACCAATTTTTATCGTGGAGGTGGACAATTTACAGGTTTAGAAAAAATGCTGGATGAAAAAGTAGATATTCCTGCAGCCTGTACAATTGAAATGCCTGAATCCATTTCAGAATCGACAGAAGGAAGAATTGGGAAATTTGGTCCTTACCTTCGTCGAGGCGAAGATACTCGATCCATTCCAGATAAAATTTATTTTGGAGATTTAACACTGGAAACAATTGAAGAAATTTTCAATGAAGAAGTAAAAGAAGATGAACCACTTGGTAATGATCCAAAATCAGGAGAATCGATCTGGATAAAGAAAGGTCCCTATGGTCATTATGTTCAATTAGGGGATACAAAAACACGAAAAGGGATTCCAAAAACTTATACTTTATCCGATGTAGATCTAGACTATGCTCTCAAGCTTTTGGCGCTTCCAAGAACAGTAGGGAATCATCCTGAAACAGGAGAAGCTATTACTGCAGACTATGGACGATATGGAGCTTATATTCGATGTGGAAAACAAAATGCAAGCCTGCGTGGTCCAGAAACACCTTTAGATATTTCTGTTAATAAATCAGTTGAACTACTTGCAAATCGAAATAAAAAAAGTGCCGAACTTCGAACCATTGGAGACCATCCTGAAACAGGAGAATCTTTGCTAGTAAAAGATGGCCGTTTTGGACCATACATTACAGATGGAAAAGTTAATGTATCCTTAAAAGGAGACTTAACACCCGAAAGTGTAACACTTGAACAAGCCGTTGAACTTATTAACCAAAAAAGATTGGCACCTGCTCGACCTAAACGAAAACGCAAAAAGAAGAAAAAATGACAAAGAAAAAGCAAAACTTTTACATCAAATCTAAAATTCAGTTTATGGGGATTTTATTTTTCATAATTTCCTCGTTATTCGCCGAAACAAATTTGGCGACAGATATCAAGCAAAGTATAATTTCTCCATGTTGCTGGTCTGGAACTGTTTATGATTTAGATCACAACCCCGAAATAGAAAACCAGATTGAAAAATTTGTAGCTATGGGAAAAACAAAAGATGAAATTCTTGAATATTACGTAGGATTATATGGAGAACGAATTTTAGCTGTCCCTAAAGCAGAAGGATTTAACATCATGGTATGGGTGACACCAATTTTAGCTGGAATCCTTGGAATTTCATTTCTATTTTTCTATTTAAGAACTCCCAATAATAATCTTACTGCGGTAATTTCCACGCCAACAGAAGTTCCTTTTGATGACGAAATTGAAAAAGAACTTCAAAAAATGGATTAATTCTTAAACCGGTTAAAAGTATTCTGAGCTTTTAGAAGGGTACTTCTGACATATATTTCAACAGGTTCAATGTGTGAATCTGTCTTTTAAAATATGGATAAAACAATTGAAAAAATAGTATCCCTTTGCAAACGTAGAGGGTTCATCTTCCAATCTTCTGATATTTATGGTGGGTTTTCTGCCGTATATGATTACGGTCCTCTTGGAATCGAATTGAAAAATAATATTTCTCAACTTTGGTGGAAAGAAATGACTCAAGTTCATGAAAACATTGTTGGATTGGATAGCGGCATTTTAATGCACCCGAAAATTTGGGAAGCATCAGGACATGTAGGTGCATTCAATGACCCTCTGGTGGATTGCAAACACTGTAAAGCACGGTATCGTGCTGATGAATTTTCTGAAGAATATTCAACCCTGAATTGGGAAGAAACTCAGTGTCCAAAATGTGGAACAAAAGGAAATCTTACAGAACCTCGCCAATTTAATCTCATGTTTAAAACACATGTGGGTCCAGTCGAAGAATCAGGTATGGAAGCATTCCTTCGACCTGAAACTGCCCAAGGTATTTATGTTAATTACCTTTTAGTCCAAGGTTCAATGCGCATGAAGGTTCCCTTTGGAATCGCGCAAATCGGTAAAGCTTTTCGAAACGAAATAGTTGCACGAAACTTTATTTTTCGTACCAGAGAATTCGAACAAATGGAAATGCAATATTTTGTTAAACCAGGGGACGATGACGAAAGCATGGTCGAATGGAAAGAAAAACGAATTCAATTTTATCACGAACATCTTGGAATTGATGAATCTAAACTCCGATTTCATGAACATGGAAAAACTGAATTGGCTCATTATGCTAAAGAAGCTTGGGATATCGAATATGAATTTCCATTTGGATGGTCAGAAATTGAAGGCATTCATAATAGAACTGATTTTGATTTAAGACAACACCAGGAATATTCCGGAAAAAACTTGACTTATTTTGATCAAGTAAATAATGAACGTTTTCTACCTTACATTATTGAAACATCTTCTGGATTAAATAGAATGCTCCTAACTGTAATGGCGGATGCGTATTGGGAAGACACCGAAAATAATCGAATTGTTATGAAACTTCACCCAAAAATTGCACCTATAAAAGCAGTTGTATGTCCACTTGTTAAAAAAGATGGTCTCCCAGAAAAAGCTCGTGAAATAATGGATATTCTCAAACCCCATTATAAAGTTATTTATGATCAACAAGGATCTATCGGAAAACGATATTATCGTCAAGATGAAGCTGGAACACCCTTTGGTATTACGGTTGATCATCAAAGTACTGAAGATAATACGGTTACACTTCGGCATCGAGATACTATGAAGCAAGATCGAGTATCTATCGATCAATTACAATCAGCAATTCAAGATCATATGTAATGAATCGAATAATCGCTTTTTCGTTTGCATTATTGATCATTCTTGGTCTTTCAATTCTATTTAAACCGATTGAAAAATCAGTCGATTTTGCTATAGCGATTCATGGTGGAGCTGGAACGATTACTCGAAAAAATATGACGGCGGAAACTGAAGCAGCCTATCGTTCCAAGCTTGAAGAAGCCCTGAATATCGGATCTATAATACTTGAGAATGGAGGCACATCTCTAGATGCAGTCGTAGCCGCAATTAGCATCATGGAAGATTCAGAATTATTCAATGCCGGAAAAGGGGCAGTATTTACAAATGCTGGAACAAATGAATTAGATGCCAGCATTATGGATGGAAGTAATCTTTTAGCAGGCGCTGTGGCAGGAGTTAAAACGGTAAAAAACCCAATTACTGCAGCTCGAAAAGTCATGGAAAACACTTGGCATGTTATGCTTTCTGGAGAGGGTGCAGATCAATTTGCAAAAGAACAAAATCTTGAAATTGTGGACCCAAGTTATTTTTATACACAACGACGGTGGGACTATTTAAAAAAAGTTCAAGCAGAAAAATATGGAACCGTTGGCTGTGTAGCTTTAGATAAAAATGGAAATCTTGCTGCCGGTACATCTACAGGTGGACTTACCAACAAACGATGGGGACGTATAGGCGATAGCCCAATTATTGGTGCTGGTACCTATGCTAATAATAAAACGTGTGCTGTCTCTGGAACAGGTGAAGGTGAATTTTATATTCGTGGAAATGTAGCTTACGATGTTTCTGCCATGATGGAGTACCAAAATATTCCAGTTGGAAAAGCGGCCAGAAGAGTAATAAACAAATTATCTAATCTTGGTGCTGAAGGTGGTGTAATAGCCATGGATTCTTTTGGAAATATTTCTATGCCATTCAACACAGAAGGAATGTACCGCGGATTTAAGAAAGCTAGTGAAATTTCAAAGGTTTTCATTTACAACGATTAAACTAATACTTATTAGCCTCATTAATTCATCAGCCACGAAGGTCGCCAAGTTTCACGAAGAAAAAAAATAAAATGTTGACAAAAATAAAATTACAAAGTATGGATACATCATTCATTGTATCTCCTTTGTTATCAGCATTTTGTGGCAGACAATCCGGGTTAGTAATCTTTTATATATATTTATACTATATTTATAACTCTTGAATCTATTTTCAAAAACTGTTAGATTGACCTGATTGACAGCAGTCAATCACTTAACAAATAATAAACCGAGGAGAATAATATGAATAAATCCAATTGGATTTTCATAGTCTTAAGTATGACCTTCTTGATGGGACAGTCAGTTTCTGGTACTATTACCGATGAAAATGGTAATGGATTAGCCGGTGCGAATGTTACTATCGAAGGCACAAGTATGGGTGCGGCAGCGGATGCATCTGGATCATATTCCATTAGTGGCGTATCTTCTGGAACCTATACCGTATCTGCTTCATTTATCGGATACAGTTCAGCAAGCAAATCTGTTACAGTAAATAGTAGTGGTGCTTCTGTAAGTTTTTCACTAGCAGTTGATGCTTTAGCAGGAAGCGATGTGTTCGTAACAGGTACACGCTCTGCTGGACGAACAGCTATGAAATCACCTTCACCTATCGACGGATTCAGTTCAGAAACATTACGTCGCCAAGGAAATGGTGACATGACTGAAACTCTTAAAAATCAAGTTCCTTCTTTCAATGCAACGCCTCTTACTGGTGACGGTGCTGCCTTTGTAAGACCAACTTCCATGCGCGGACTTCCACCAGATAATATTTTGGTTTTAACCAACTCAAAACGTCGTCATCGTTCATCACTTATTTCGCACTTTGGTGCAGCTATGAACGTTGGTGCCCAAGCTGTTGATGTAGGAATGATTCCAAGCATTGCAGTTAAAAGACTTGAAGTCTTACGTGATGGTGCATCAGCACAATATGGTTCTGACGCTATTGCAGGTGTAATGAACTTTCTTTTGAAAGATAATTCAGAAGGAATTGAATTCCAAGTTACGACAGGCCAATGGATGGAAGCTGAAAATGGTCGTGGTGGTGAAAGAGATGTTACTGTTGCTACAAACATTGGTCTTCCATTATCAGATAATGGATTTTTAAACATCAGTGCTGAATATTCTTCACGTCCTGAATTATCACGTGGTTATCAACATGCATCTGCTTCAGATGGTTATAAAGGTTGGGTAAAAGGTGATGACGAGACTAATGATGATGGCAGATATGTAGGAACTCAAAACACAGATGATTGGCAAACTGCTATGAACTGGGGACGTCCAGAAAACAATGGATTTCGTTCCGCTTGGAATGCTGGTTTAGAAATTGGAGATGGCATTGAAGCATATTCATTTGGTAACTATGCTGATACGTATGGAGAATATAGTTTTTTCCTTCGTGCCGCGGGTAAATCTGGTGCTTTAACAGCAATTCCACTAGATCCAAATGATCCTACAAAAGGTGATTTCTCTTGGGGTGATACCTATCCTTTAGGATTTACGCCTCGCTTAGAAGGACATGGAAATGACTTTAGTTCTGTAATTGGTGTAAAAGGTGATGACTTATTTGGTTTAGGTTATGACTTTAGTACTAGCTATGGCTCTAACTACATTAACTATTACTTACGTAATACTTTGAATTTATCTTGGGGACCTAATTCACCTCATAATTTTGAAATTGGTGATCTTCAGCAAGAAGAAACAAATTTCAATGCAGACTTTACCTACCCAATGGGCGACATTAATATTGCTTTTGGTACAGAATGGCGTGAAGAAAAGTACACCATGTATGCAGGTCAAAAAGAATCATGGATGGCTGGACCTTGGGCTTTGGTTCATACGTTAACGTATGATTCTGCCGGAACTGAAGTAAACTATGGTTACACAGCTCCAGGTGGAACATCTAATGGTATGCCTGGGACAAACCCAGATGCTGCAGGTGCTTTCGCTCGTACAAATACAGCCTTTTATGTAGATGGTGAGTATGACATGGGTGACCTTTTAGTTCAAGCTGCTTTCCGTATGGAAGATTTTTCTGATTTTGGACCTACATCTAATCTCAAAGTTGCGGGTCGTTACTCTTTGGGTAATCTTGCCACATTTCGTGGTGGATACTCTACTGGGTTTCGTGCACCAACTCCAGGACAATCTAACTACACCGGTGTTGTTACATCCTTTGATGGTGTAACAGGAATGCAGGTACAAGAAGGAACTTTGAAGCCAACAGATCCACTCTCAATTTCTATGGGTGGTGCAGCATTGTTACCTGAAGATGCTACAAATATAAGTTATGGTTTAACATCAAGTATGGTAAGTGGTTTAAATATATCTTTTGATGCATATCAAATTAATGTAACAAATAAGATTATTAAATCGCGTTCATTAGCAATTGAAGGGAATGCTGAATTTTCTGAACTTGCTTTCTATACCAATGCTTTAGATACAAAAACATCTGGTTTTGATCTTGTTGCTGATTATACAATGGGAAGTATCAATGTTGGGTTGGCTTATAACCACAATGAAACTGAAGTTGTTGCACAACGCCAAGTTGGCGGTATAGATCCTGTATCTCAAGGTACAATTGATAATATTCAATTAAACTTACCTAAAGATAGAATGGTTGCTACAATTGACTATCGTATTAGTGATGCATTATCCGCAATGGTTCGCATGAATTATTTTAGTGAATCATGGGATGAACGTGGTACGTATTCAGAAGTTGAAGCCGATAATACAAAAGACAAAATTGAATCTGTCAGCTTTATCGATGTAGAATTAAACTATCGAGTCAGTGATAATCTATCAGTTGTTTTTGGTGCTAACAATGCTACCAATGCATTTCCAAATCAAATTGCGACACGGATGTCTCAAGGAATGCCTTACCCTCGTCGTTCTCCTCTTGGATACCACGGTGGTATGATGTTTACACGATTGACCTACAACTTCTAATTTTAACTGAAGTTTTGTAAAAAAAGGCGGTGAAATCACCGCCTTTTTTTTATTCATTATTTAACAATAAATCATTAAACATTATTTCAGACTTATTTTTATCATTTCGGATCAAATCCAGAGATGATAACTTGAATTATTTTTCAGGTTTTGAAAATGATTCTATTCCATTAAGGTAAAATTCTTTTTATTTTTTATGATGAATTTAAAAGATAAAAATATGATTGGAGTAGTAGGCGGAATGGGGCCTTATGCAGGCCTTGATTTGGTTCGAAAAATATTCGATGAAACAAATGCCAAATCCGATCAAGAACACATCCCTGTTTCATTATTATCTGTCCCCCATACAATTTCAGATCGAACAAGTTACCTATTAGATCCAACATTAATTAATCCTGGAATTGCTATTTCAACCATTGTGAATCGTTTAATAAAACAAGGTGCAAACATAATTGGCATGCCCTGTAATACGGCTCATGCAGATCCCATTTTCAATGAAATAATCAAAAATATTCCCAAAAAAATTATTATTATTCATATGATAAATGAAGTTGCCAACTATATAAAAATTAAATACCCATCATTTAAAAATATTGGTGTTTTATCTACAACTGGAACATCTATATCAAATGTTTATCAAAATGGGCTAAACCAAGTTGGATTAAATGAAATAAAAATTTCAAATGAAATTCAAAAAACTAAAATTGATCCAGCGATTTATAATAAAAAATATGGAATAAAAGCTTTTTCAAACCCCGTAACTGAACAAGCAAAAAGTAATCTTTATTCAGGTATAAATTACTTAATCAGTCAAGGTGCTGAAGCCGTGGTATTAGGGTGTACGGAAATTCCACTTGCTATCACAAAACAAAATATAAATAAAATTCCTATTATTGATTCAAGTAATATTCTTGCTCGAGCTTTAATTTTAGCTTCATCACCAAATAGTTTAAACAAAAAGTAGGACTTATATTAATGCATCAAAATAGTTTGAATCTCAGAACCCGTGGTATGGGGAAATCAGCCACCCTAGCAATCAATGAAAAGAGCGCACAACTTCAAGCCAGTGGAAAAACGGTCTATCGGTTTGGCTTAGGTCAATCTCCTTTTCCAGTACCTGACTGTGTTGTACAAGCTTTAAAAGATAATGCACATCAAAAAGATTATCTTCCTGTACAAGGACTCCCTGAATTACAACACAGCGTGGCTGGATCTCATAATCAAGTTGACCAGATAAACATTGAACCCGATCATGTCATGATTGGTCCCGGATCAAAAGAACTTATGTTTATTCTCCAACTTGTTTTTTATGGTGAAATACTAATTCCTTCACCCTGTTGGGTTTCTTATCAACCACAAGCAGATATTATAGGACGAAAAGTTCGATTTATTTCTACATCTTATAAAGAAAGATGGCGCATAATGCCTCATCATTTACTAGATATTATAAAGGAAGATAATGACCCGGGTCGTCCGCGACTTCTAATACTAAATTACCCTGGAAACCCTGAAGGACAAAGTTATTCAGAAGATGAATTAGAAGCAATTGCCACTATTGCTCGTAAATATAATATTATTATTTTATCTGATGAGATTTATGGCAGAATCCATCACGAAGGTAAACATATTTCTATTGCTCGATTCTATCCAGAAGGCACAATTGTTAGTTCAGGACTCTCAAAATGGTGTGGAGCGGGTGGATGGCGAATTGGTACATTTTCATTTCCAAAAGAACTCATTTGGCTACTCGAGCCTATGAATGCGGTGGCCAGTGAAACATATACTTCCGTCAGTGCCCCAATTCAATATGGTGCGATTACTGCTTATGAAGGAGGAAATGAAATTGATGAATATTTAATACATTCGAGACGTATTCTAAAAGTATTAGGCACTACTATTTTTGAAATACTTCAACAAGCAAATATTCGAATTCACAAACCTGAAGGCGCTTTTTATCTTTTTCCCGATTTCTCTGATTATTCAGAATCCTTACATAAACGAAATATTTTTGACAGCCAAACCTTTTGTGAAACACTTTTGAATGAAACGGGAGTTGCACTTTTACCTGGCTCAGCGTTTGGGAGAAACCCTGAAGAATTTACAAGTCGACTGGCTTATGTAAATTTCAATGGGGAAAAAGCTCTAAATGACAGCATGAAAATCCCACTAAATCAAGAACTCAATATCCAAAATCTTGGTGGTAATATTGATTCTTTGATAACTGGTGTCAATCAAATTATAAATTGGATTCAATAAAATGAAAATTAGCATTCTTACTTTATTATTAATTACATCTCAAGCTATGTCGGCAAATTCTAACCCAGTTTTTGGTGAAAATGGAATGGTTGTTTCTACCAACCGACAAGCATCGGAAGCTGGAATTGAAATTCTGAAAAAAGGTGGTAATGCAGTAGATGCTGCGGTAGCAGTGGGATTTGCTCTAGCCGTCACTTCTTCATCCAATGGAAATATTGGTGGAGGTGGTTTTATGGTTGCAGCCATGGCAGATGGTAAAACATTTTCTTTGGATTATCGTGAAATGGCGCCTGAATCTGCCCATCGAGATTTATTTTTAAATGATAGTGGAAATGTGGTACCCGGGATGTCACTGGGAACTCGTGCGGCAGCTGGCGTACCGGGTTCTGTTGATGGACTATTAAAAGCTTTTAAAGATTATGGATCAGGAAAGGTTAGCCTTAGGCAAGTCATGGCACCTGCAATTCGTTTTGCAAGCAAAGGATATCTATTATCTCGCTATGAAGCAAGACGATTTAATGTTTATAAAGATTTCTTTTACAAAAATAATGCCGCAAAAAATATCTTTGTTCAAAAAAGGGAGACGCCATGGAAAACAGATGATAAATTTTATCAAAAAGACTTGGCGAAAACACTTATCCGAATTTCAAAATATGGTCGTGATGGGTTCTACAAAGGACCCATTGCAGATTTAATTGTAGATGAAATGAAACGAGGAAATGGTCTTATTTCGCATCAAGATTTAGAAAATTATAAATCGGTTTATCGTGACCCAATAATTGGGGACTATAAAGAATACACCATCGTATCTATGGGGCCTCCAAGTTCTGGCGGTGTCTTACTAATTAATATGTTTAATCAATTATCATTTTTCGCATTAGATACAATGGGATGGAATTCTTCTCAATATATTCATTATTTAACAGAAGTTGAGCGCAGGGCTTATGCTGATAGAGCTGAACATATGGGAGACCCTGATTTCTGGAATGTTCCCATTGAATTCTTAATTGATACAGCTTATGCATTTGAAACTGCTAAAACTATTTTACCCAATAAAGCATCACTTAGCTCAGAAATTCATGCTGGAAACCCATGGCCAGCTGAAAGTAATGAAACCACTCATTATTCAGTTGTTGATCAATGGGGGAACGCTGTGAGCGTAACAACAACACTAAACACAAGTTATGGCTGTGGTGTTGTTGTAAAAGGAGCCGGGTTCTTTTTAAATAACGAAATGGATGATTTTTCGGCTAAACCAGGTATCCCTAATATTTATGGCCTTGTAGGAAAGGAAGCCAATGCTATAGCTCCAGGTAAACGTCCATTAAGCTCTATGACACCCACTATTGTTTTAAAAGATAATAAACCATTTATGGTGATTGGTTCTCCCGGTGGTTCAACTATTATAACAACTGCACTTCAAACAATTTTAAATGTAATTGTCCATGAAATGGATATTAAAGAAGCCGTAAGTTCTCCTCGAGTCCACTCTCAGTGGCTTCCCGATATTATCATGACAGAACCATTGGGCATCTCAAAAGATGTACAAACTAATTTAGAAAAAATGGGTCATGTTGTTATTCCCTACCGTTGGGGATATATAGGAGAAGCAAATGGAATAACTATTAATGAATACGGATTATACGGTGGGGGCGATAGCCGTGGAGAAACATCTGCTATTGGATATTAAAAAAAGGCGATTGAACTATTGATAAAACTCTTTATGAAATTTTTATTTTGTATTTTTTTTATTGTACAATTAATTTTCGGATTCACGGGTACTTCGGCACAGGAAAAAAATGAAACATCATCCCCATTTGTTGAATCCACTTATAATAAGTTTTATACAATTGGAGATCATTCGATTGATTCATCCATATCCGTTCAAATTTTTGTAGATAATGAAAAAATCAGATTTGAATTTGAACAAATTTTTCCATCCCCAAATACCATTATTCAAAATAATTCGCATTATACAAGAGATGGTAATTTCATTTCCATCAATAAAGACCCCACTTTCTTTCAAGTTTTCCTGCGGTTTAAAAGTCAAAAAGGATATTACCAATTTGCTATAAACCAATATAATACTCAATTTGACCAATACAATCGATCTGCTTCATTCCAAAGTATAAAAGATGATTTTAATTGGTTTTCTTCAGTATCTATCATTGATAAGCACCACTGGAAATGTGAAATAGAAATACCATGGGAAAGTCTTTTTCAACGTGCAAATATTAAACCAGGCACGAATTTTTCAAAGTCCCGGAAGAAAACCCGAATGGGTAAACAAAGGCGAACAAAATCCTTTATTCCATTTCAGGATGAAAAACCAACAAGCATCAGGGAGCAAGTTTACTTTAATATTTCCTCTGTCATTATAGAAGATAGCATTTCGATACCCATTTCATTGGCCCCTTTGACGGAAAATCTTCATGAAATGGGGAATTTTTTACCGTTAATTATGCCTTGGAATTTTAATATTAAACCCTACTCCGGGAATCTCACCCCTCGTTATTTACAAATTCTTGAACAATTAATTCAGTATGATGGCAAAATCGCTGATAGAAGACGAAGTCTGCGAGACCTAAGGATTGCAATACAACAAGACATCTCCTTGGATGGATTTTATCAAATATTTGAAAAATATAAAACGGATGATATTCCACCCGACGTTTTAAAATTAGTGCTAAGAAACCCAAAATCTTTCATCCCAAATTTTCAAACGAATGAATATGTGACTTTTTTAAAAAAATTATCTGAATCAACAAAAGCACCAAAACAAAAAATTGCCATTATAGATATAATGAATCGCTGGAAATCTAAAAATATTTCTGAAACACGAACAAAACTGTCTCAACAAAAAAGCACCAATAGTGAAATAATGCCTCTGTATTATTTAGGCCTAATTACAAAGGAATTTTCTACTGAAACAAATATTCTAAAGTTTGGCACTCTTGTTTTTCCAACTGAATCACCTGAAAAAATAGATGCAATAATTGAACAAAATGGTTACGGACGAGTTTTGGTTCATAACAAAGAAATCTCATGTAAAACAGTGGATGGCCAAAAAGTAATTATTCCGGGAACTCATCTCCTCCTGTTCCCAGCCGTAGGGAAATTTTTGGCAGATACTATGTCCCTATTCTCAAGAAATGACACCCTTTTCCAGTTTTCAAAGAAAATTAAAATCAGTCCGTTTCAAACTCTTCCTGTAACCGGATTTCATGAAGAATCTGGGGGTAAAACCTGGTACCAACTCACCTCAACTTTGATTGGTCAATATGGCGAAACGTGGACGGCATGGGTGCAAGCAGACAATTTTGTTTTAGACACAAGTTTTGTTTACGTTGATGCAGTGTCCGAGCCTTTCCATACTAATGGGTCTCCCTGGGATTTTTTGAAAAATCCGGAACAACTCGCTCAACTTTATCAACTGTCTATTGAAGGACGAGATATTCATAATCCTGATTTGATTCGAATGGCTTTCCAATATAAAACAAAATTGATTCAATTTAAAAATTATAAGCAAGCTGAAGAAATACTTCTCCAATTTATTCAGGATGACACGGATTTGCCTCGACAGGAAAGAGACGAATTTTCAACTGCAAATTTTCCGGCAGCAATTTCAAGTAGGTTTTCACTCATAGAACTTTATGGAAAATATTTAAAAGATTTTGATAAACTGGAAAATATTGTTATCCAACTGGTTAAGGAATTCCCTGGATATAAAATAAGTGGTTTTGAGTGGAATTCATTTGTGGACTATAGTTCCGTTTCCCGTGTAATAAAATATTTAAAAAAAAATAATCATTATTTTGAATTTTTGAATAAACTGTTAGACGTTTCTACTTTTAATTTCACAAGGACTTACATTCAGCTTCTAAAGGGTGATTATTATCTTGATCGGAGTGACTATTTGAATGCATTAAATGAATACAAAAAAATCATCGTGGAATCTCCAACAGAGACAAAACACTTTTTTAAAACCGGAGTCAATCATCATTCGGAAGCCATGGGGCGATTTATTTGGACAAATCTTGTCATGGGTAACCAATCGGAGCAAATTCATAAAGAGTTATTTTCTTTGATACCCGATCATTCAGATTCAGCAAAATATGAAATTGGTTTTCAAAAAATGATTGCCACTTATGGACCCCGAAACCCGGTTATCTATACCCCAGCAGAGAAAAACAATAATCGAAATCTTCGTTTCCAATTCGGGAATTTTCACAGCAAGATTCCCGGAGGAATTACAATCAACTGGCAAAATGTATTTCGAAATTCGACTGTTATTGATACAACACTCCCTTTGAAATCTCTTCCTATAGAAAGCTCAAAAACGCTGATGACATTTGTACCTGGGCAAAAAGTAATTACTTTTTTTCCCGGTCAAATACCGACTGAATTCAAAGGTTGGAACAAAGTAAAAGTCTCGGATAAGGATCAATACGGGTGGATTAAGACTGATAAGATTATAAAAATTCAAACACCAAAAATTTCAACAGGATTTCTATATCGTTTTTCCAGAGGGTCCGAGCCGAAAAATGTTGCATTTATCCAAGATGGACAGATAATCCATAAAACTGAAATGATCCCTCCGCCAAAAAATATTCGTGGTGATCGAAGCACCTATTATTTTCTAACACCTGACGATACGGTAAAAAAGAATCCCAATATTTTATCATTACACTATAATAATGAAGAGGAACTAGCCCTTTTCGATACATTAAATCATCAGAAAAAAATCGGTGTCCTTCCCAATGATTTTTTTACCTTACTTAAACAAAAATTTTCTAACAAAGAAAGTAAAATTCTAAAAGTTGAAAAATTATATAAGAATGTGAAATCCAAAATTGATAAAACTGCTTTAAAAATAAACCCGGACAGTAAAATAAAACATGTTCTTCAGGTTTATCAAGGTGATTTTGACGGGGATGGGAAAAATAATTGGATCATTGAAGTAAGGGATGGAGAAACGTTTGAAGAGTATTTGATTTTTTCATTACATGGGGATTTGAAAATTTTACAAGATTCAAAAATTCTACAATCTTTTGGTTTAAACTCAATTCATCATTTTATGGTACAAAGTTCAAACCGCCGAGGACAAAAGTGTTTTAATGTTTATGCAAGCTATCCAAATACCATCAAAAGAGTCTATTCAGATAATTGTGTAAATAATTAGTGTCTATCTCTAATGTCTAAAATTCCTAATCCTAACTCCTATTTCCCAATATATCATCAACTAAGTTTAGGTAAATTGATGGTCCAACCAATAATGCTTGTTCATCTAGTGTAAAATGAGAACAATGATGAGGCGTTTCAAATAGTTTTTGATCATTTGGTGCTGATCCAACGAAGAAAAAGCAACCTGGGATTTTTTGTAAATAATATGAAAAGTCTTCTCCACCCATAGATAAATAAGGCTTTCCAGCTTTTTCACCAACAACTCTTTTTGCCGCTTTTAATACTTTTTTTGTTGGGTCTACATGGTTAATGGTTGGTGGATATCCATCTTCATAATCAAATGATATTTCTGCTCCAAAAGTTTTGGCTACACCATCAATTATTTCTGCCATTCGTGTTTTGATAAGAGTTCGGTTTTCTTCAGTATAAGACCGTGCAGTTCCAGATAATTTGACTTCATCAGCAATAATATTAAAATTATTTCCACCTTTTATTTCACCAATTGTGACAACAGTACTTTCTAATGGGTTAGTATTTCTACTCACAATTGTTTGAAAAGCCTGAACTAAATGGGATGCAACAATTATAGCATCCACCGTTCCCTGTGGCGCTGCACCATGCCCACCAATTCCTTTAATTTTTATATCAAACATGTCTGCAGCAGCTAAGACTGGTCCATCGGTAATACCAACTTCTCCTACAGGTTGATAATTCCAAACATGAATTCCATAAATTTCATCAACACCATCTAAGCACCCATCTTCAATCATATATCTTGCACCGCCAGACCCTTCTTCTGCTGGTTGAAAAATAAATCGAACTGTCCCTTTCAATCCATTTTTATTTTGAGAAAGCACTTTGGCTGCACCCAAAAGCATTGCCATGTGACCATCATGTCCACATGCATGCATTACGCCATTATGTTTTGATGAAAAGTCTAATCCACTTGTTTCTTGCATTGGTAAAGCATCCATATCAGCACGAAGTGCAATCATCGGTCCATCACCAAAAACAAGATCTGCAGTAACTCCAGTTTTTCCCACATTCATTTTTGGGACAAGTCCCATAGACTTTAAGGCATCGCCAATTACTTTAGATGTGCGATGCTCATCAAATGCCAATTCTGGATATTGATGAAAATCTCGCCGCCAATTGATAATTTGATTTTCAATGTCTTTAATCTGGGGTCTAATATTCATTTTACAGTCTCTAAAAGATGTCTTCGCAAACAAGGAAGGTTTGTATTTACCTTACTTATGAGCCGATTTTGTTGCCAATTGCCCGCAACCAGCATCAATATCTGTCCCTTTACTCCACCTGACAGTTACCGGAAATGGAGCGAGTTTTAATAAATTCATAAATGACTCAATCTTTTCATCAGATGGTCTTTTGTAAATACCATCAATTTCATTGTATGGAATTACATTTAATTTACATTCAACAGAACTCAATAACTGAAGGAGTCTATCTACATCTCTCGGTTCATTATTAATTCCATCCATTAGAACATATTCAAACGTTATTCTATTTCTTGAATGATATGCGTATTCTTTCGACGCTTTTATTAAACTTGAAAAAGAATACGTCTTAGAAACTGGCATAGTTTTCAATCTTTGTTCTTGCGTAGTTCCATTTAAGCTTATTGCCAATTTATATGGGTGTTTTTCTTCTGAAAACTGTTGAATTTTTGGAACCACACCTGCTGTCGAAATTGTAATTCGCCAGGCGGCCATATTTATTCCTTTCGGATGGTGGAGAAAATCTGCAGCGGCTATTGTATTTTTATAATTAAGGAATGGTTCTCCCATTCCCATAAAAACCACATTCGTTATTTTCTCTTTACTAATTTTTTGAAGGTGAAGAAATTGATCCACAATTTCACCTACAGTCAAGTTTTTAATAAATCCCATTTTAGCAGTAGCGCAAAAACCACAATTTAATGCACACCCAACCTGAGTAGATAAACATACAGTAACTCTTTTCCCTTCTTGCATTAATACAGCTTCAACTAAATTCCCATCTGCTAATTCAAATAAAACTTTCCTCGTTTGTTGGGATAGAGATTCATCTCGGTTTACTAATTTGAGAGGGTGAATTGGAACTGAGTTTAACTTTTCACGTAATGATTTAGATAAATCAGTCATATTAGAAATCTCATCTACTTCTTGGCGATAGATCCAATCAAATAGTTGACGTCCTCTAAATGGTTTTTCTCCTAAAGATTCAGCGAATGATTCCAATTCTGAAATCGACTGACCAATAAGTGGTTTTAAATTTGTAATAATTGCCTCCGACATGTTCTGGAATTTCCGAATCAATTAATTAAACTCAAATGAGAAACTCTCATTATTCTTCAAATAAATAGAATTTAGTTTTTTTTGAAATTTTATCTATTTTATTAAAGGACGAATGCAACTTTTTTTAAAATAAAGCATTGAATTTCTTTTTAGGACAAGCCTGTTTAAGTAAATTTCTCATCTTTTATTAACCCTTTAACACGAAAATATTTTATGACAGAATCACAGCATGATTTAGCCACTTTAGAAAAACTAGCAGAAGCAAAACAAGCATTCCTAAATGAAGTTGGGAAAGTTATTATTGGGCAACAGAAAATCCTAGACCATATGCTTATTGCATTATTAGCCAAAGGACACTCTCTACTCGTTGGCGTCCCCGGTTTAGCAAAGACCTTACTTATTCAAACCTTATCAGATGTATTAGATCTCTCATTCAAGCGAATCCAGTTTACGCCTGACCTTATGCCCAGTGATATTACAGGGACTGAACTCATCGATATTGATCAAAATACCGGCCAAAGGTCCTTTCGTTTTTTTCAAGGACCAATATTCGCAAATATTGTTTTGGCAGATGAAATTAACCGAACACCACCAAAAACTCAGGCTGCTTTATTAGAAGCTATGCAAGAACATAAAGTAACTATGGGCGGGAAAACATATAATTTAGATGAACCATTTTTTGTATTAGCTACACAAAATCCAATAGAACAGGAAGGAACCTATCCTCTGCCGGAAGCTCAATTAGACAGATTTATGTTTAATCTAAATATTGATTATCCTTCTACCAAAGATGAAATATCAATTGTACGAGCAACTACAACCAGCGAAACACCAAAAGTACAAGCAATTATGACAAAAGAAGAAATTTCATCCTATCAAAACCTTGTTCGACGTGTTCCTGTAGCTGATAATGTAGTTGAATATACCGTAAAGTTAGTTGGAGCAACTCGACCCAATTCTAAATCATCTCCAAGTTTCATTCAGCAATCGGTAGATTGGGGAGCAGGACCAAGAGCATCCCAATATTTAGTCTTAGGTGCAAAAGCTAAAGCAATTTTAGATGGACGCTCAACACCTGATATCAATGATATACGAGATTTAGCATTGCCAATCCTTCGGCATCGAGTACTTCCAAATTTTAATGCAGAAGCTGAAGGGCTTAAAGTTGATGATATATTAAATCAGCTCTTAGAAGAAATCACTGAATAAAATGGCATCATCTGCTGATAAACGCAAGTACCTACAACCGGAGACAGTTGCCATGTTAAATTCTATGGCTCTCCGTGCGCGTCTTGTAGTTGAAGGCTATATTATAGGACTTCATCGAAGTCCTTACCATGGTTTTTCTGTAGAATTCGCTGAACACCGTGCTTATGGTCCCGGGGATGAGATTCGACATATCGATTGGAAATTGTATGGTAAGACTGATCGCCTTTATATAAAACAATATGAAGAAGAGACGAATCTCCGAGCACATCTTATTTTAGACACAAGCAAATCTATGCTCTATTCAAGCGGAGGAGTTTCAAAACTCAATTACGCAAATTCGCTTGTCGCTTCATTATCATATCTCATGATTAATCAACAAGATGCAGCTGGGCTAGTTCAATTCTCGAATAAAGTAAATACATTTATTCCACCGAAATCAAAACCAAGTCACTTAAATGCGATTTTAACAAAACTCGACGATTTAAATGCAGGGAGCGACACCATAATTGAACCTGTTCTTCATGAAATGGCTGATCGGATAAAGAAGCGTGGATTGGTTGTACTAATATCGGATCTATTTGATGACCCTAAACAAATTATGAATGGACTAAAACATTTTAGGCATCAAAAACAAGAAGTAATCGTCTTCCATATCCTAGACCGAAAAGAATTGGAATTTGATTTTAATACAAGAACAAAATTTCTTGACATGGAGACAGGAGAAGAAATAACGACTGAACCATGGCATATTCGTAATAACTACACCAAACTTATTTCTGATTTACAATCATTTTACAAACAAGAATGTAGGCGACACTTGATAGACTATGTCCCAATATTTACTGATCAAAATTTGGATTTAGGACTAACTGAATATTTAAATAAACGTAAAAAACTAGGCTAAGTTAAAAAGCTGAAACCTAAAAAATGATAATCTTATTTTTCAGCTTTTTAACTAATTTATATTAATTCCCTTCTGCAATTCCTTTTTTATATCTTAGCTGTTTCAATATTTTTTTATACTTATCTGCTTCATCAGGATTAATAATAAGTGCATCTTTAATTTTTTTCTCAGCTTTACGATACCACCTATAGGCTTCATTCAAATCTTTTTCAAATCCATTTGAGCCTTCTAAATATTGATCGCCTAAACTATCATAAATATGCACCATTCCTTCAAGTGCTTCGTAATCTTCATCATTCAGATAAAATGCTTCGTCAAAGGATTTTTCAGCACCTTCATAGTTTTGCATTTGATTATGAATAACACCAAGATTATAAAAAAGATTCGATTTAACAATATTATCTTCTTCATTTGAAATTGCATTTTCAAAAACTTCTATAGATTGTTCTTTTTGTCCAAGGTCATAATACATTCCTGCCAATTCACGAAGTACTTTGCTATTGGAAGGTTCAAGAGATGCTGCTTTTTCATAATAAGGAAGCACTTCTTCAGAAGTTAAACCTGCTCTAACAAGGATTTGCCCTGCACTAAAATTTGCTTCAAAATTATCTGGATTTATTTCTACAGCTGTAAGTGCAGCTTTTACTGCTAAATCTTTATCTCCTAAGTCAAAATAACACTTAGCTAATGTCGCATGTGTATTAGCATCAGTGGGGTTAATCAAAGCAGCATTACTAAAATGCTGGATTGCAGTTTCTAAGTAAGCCGGTTTATTATCTGGATCATTTTTTATTTTCTTGAATTGTTCAACTCCAATATTGAATTCCTTCGCCCAATAAAATTCAGTATAATTATTCACGGCATCTTTCACCGAAATAAATGCTCCTCGTATTTCAACAACCTTTTCCGGATTAATTTCCATTGCTTTATTATACATGGCAACCATGTTAATCCAATCTCCATCTTTGGCATATATTTCTACGCCCATCACAATAGGGATTTCAGGATTATCAGGTTCAATGGCCATAGCTTTTGGTAAGAACTCTTCTGCTTTTGCAAAATCAGATTGTTGAATTGCTAGCTTTGCAGTTGTGTATTCCTGGCTAGAACATGCCACAATCAACAGAGAGATTGTAGAGATGATAGCTAGATATATTATTTTTTTATTTAGCATTTTATCCTCATTAAATATGTTATTAAAACCTCACAATTTACTTGAACCAAGTTTAATCATACAAGAAAATGTGTCACCTTTACTTTTTGAAAATTTAGTATATAGAAAAGACCTTCGAATTCAATTCAGACATTTTTTTCAAATCAAATTGCGCGCCAAATTGTTGGATAATTTCTTCAGCAAGACGCCCTCCAATCTCTCCAGATTGTCTACTATTATATCCTTTTGAAAGTGCGGATAAAAACCCCGCAGCATACATATCACCCGCACCTGTGGAGTCAATCGCATTGACATTCCGTGACGGGATGCTGTGTTTTTCTCCCAACTCTATAATTAAAGACCCTTTTTTTCCAAGTTTTATTCCAGCTCTTTTTACAATTTTTAAAAGTTTATTTGTTGATTTTTCAATGTCATTTGAATCAAATAATATTGCAAGTTCAGTCTGATTTGCAAAAACAATATCTATATCCTGTTCTATCATTTTTAAAAATTCTATACTGTTTCGATCAACAACAAATGGATCAGCAACATCAAAAATTATTTGTACATCATTTTCCTTTGCAATCGAAATCGCATAGTTTATTGCATTTTTTTGAGAATCAGTATCCCACATATAACCAGTGAAATAAAGAAAATTTGATTTAGCTAATTTTGATTCATTTATATCTTCCGGAGAAAACTCACGGCACATTCCTAAATGAGTGTTCATGGTTCTTTCTCCATCAGGTGTAACAAGAATTATACTTGATCCTGTTACGCCAGACCCCTTTACCAGTCCATTAATCGCACCATATTGTTCCGTTTGTTCTTCGTAAATATTACCAAATTTATCATTTCCTATTTTTCCGGAAATTAGAGATGGAATTCCAAGACCTGCACAAGCAAGTATTGTATTTGGAGCAGAACCTCCAGGCATATACTTATGGTTTGAATTATTAAAATATTGAATTATTTCCGACTGACGTACTTCATCTACAAGATGCATAACACCTTTAGCTAATTCTAATTTTTTTAAATCAGTATCAGTTGCAGAAATCAAAATATCAATGAGCGGATTTCCAATGCCATAAATTTGGGGTTGCATATAATTATTCTATAATTGTGTGTTTGATTAAATTAAATTGCGTAATAATTGAATGTAGAGTTTACATCTGTTCAGAAATCTCCTCAAAGTGAAATTCAACATAATTATTAAAAAAAACTTGCCCTTAGAAATCTGAAAAATGTATATTTACACTCTATGGTATCAAAAACCTTTGCAATAATAACCGATATCCACTCAAATTTGGTATCATTAACTCATGCCCTTTCACTCATTAATGAAAGAAATGATGTTGATCAGGTTATTTGTCTTGGAGATTGTTTTGCTCTTGGACCGGAGCCAGAAAAAACAATGGCACTGCTTAAATCTATCCCAAATTGTATTTTTATTCGCGGGAATCATGATCGCTATCTGTTAGAGAAACTTTGGGAAGACGAGTTACCATTCCTAGAAGGAATGGATCCATACGACCCTCTTTGTCAAGCAATTGTTGAAAATGAAAAATGGACGGCAGAAATGCTGGGTCAGGAAGGAGTTGATTTTTGTGAATCAATGAAAATCGCTCACCGTGAGATAATCGGGAATACATTGATTGAATTCACCCATGCTTGGTATAAAAGAGATGATAAACCACCCACTGTATCTGAAGCAATCAACTGGCGAAATCACGTCATTGAAGCAAACCCTAAGATAGAAAAAGTATTATTTATACATGGGCATGTACATGTCCCAAGACATCAAATTATTGAAAATCTTACCATTTTATGCCAAGGAGCAACTGGACTTCCATTTGATCGAGATCAACGTGGATCTGTTGCGTTTCTCACTGTGAATGAAAATGATTTTATTTGGGATGTAAACCGATATAATTATGATCATGAGACAACTACATTACAGTTAGAAGAACGGAAGCCACCCTTTTTTGAAAATCTAAAAAGTACAATCAAATACGCTTCAATTCGTAACGACCTTTAGGGCTGGTTCCTAAAATTCATGTTGTAATTTCTGTAAATCATTTTTTATTCAAATGTATTACTTTGACCATAGCGCAACCACACCTGTTCATCCTGACGTATTGGATCTTATGCATTCAATCCAAAAAAATGTTTATGGGAATCCATCCAGTGTCCATTCCCAAGGGAAAAAAGCTAAGTCACTTATAGAAACTGCACGTAAACAAATTGCAAATACTATTGGTGCAAATCCAAATCAAATCATTTTTACAAGTGGTGGAACAGAGGCAAACAATCAAGTTTTTTGGTCTCTTCTTCGTAAAGAAAAAAAACATGTTATCTCAAATTCGATTGAACATCCAGCCGTTTTAAAAGTTCTATCCGAATTATCTACACACGGAATCGATTATACTTTAATTCCTGTTAATAAAAAAGGTAGAGTATCCAGCATAAACATTCAAAATGCTTTTAATGAAAACACCTGTTTAGTTTCAATCATGTTAGCAAATAATGAAGTTGGAACTATTCAACCCATTAAAGACCTTGCAAAATTAGCCCATGAACAAAACGCCCTATTTCATACTGATGCAGTTCAATGTTTAGGGAAGATTCCTATTAATGTAGTAAACCTAGACGTGGATTATTTGAGTCTTTCTGCACATAAATTTTATGGGCCAAAAGGGATTGGAGTACTTTATTTTAAAAATAAAGAAGCCATCTCATCTCTCATGATTGGCGGTGGGCAAGAAAGTGGATTCCGAGCTGGAACCGAAAATATTGCCTCTATTGCCGGTATGGGGCTAGCAGCAGAATTGGCGACTCTCCACTTAGAGAATCATGTATCTGAATTAATATCATTTGAATCTCATTTTAAAACAGGATTACTTTCATTTTTCCCAAATGTCATTTTCAATGGTGATATGAATAATAAACTTCCAGGTCTCGTAAGTGTTTCGTTGCCTGGTTACCGATCCGATATTCTATTAGCAAAATTGGATCGTGCCAATATGGCCGTATCAAGTGGATCTGCTTGTGGATCAGGAAATCTAAAACCTTCTCATATACTCTCAGAAATGGGTATCGATGATAAAACCAATATTTCCACTCTTAGATTCAGTTTTGGGGCTTCTAATTCTCTCAAGCAAATAGAACAGCTTCTTTCTAAACTTCAATCCATCCTTACTGATTAATGGGGCATATTACCGTTGGAATGAGTGGTGGTGTCGATAGCGCAGTTGCTGCATCAATTCTTGTAGAACAAGGATATGAAGTCGAAGGGCTTTTTATGAAAAACTGGGAAGATGATTCTAAATATTGTAGTGCAGAAGAAGATTACAAAGATGCACTTCAAGTTTGTGATGTCTTAGGAATTCCACTTCGATCTGTTAATTTCGCAAAAGAATATTGGGATCGCGTTTTTCAAAACTTTTTAGATGAATATAAAGCAGGTCGCACACCAAATCCGGATATTCTTTGCAATACAGAAATTAAATTCAAAGAATTTTTAAATTATGCTAAAGATTTAGGCGCAGATAAAATTGCAACAGGGCATTATGTCCGAAATCAAAAATTAAATGGGAAGATAGAATTATTAAAAGGGCTCGATCCCGGAAAAGATCAAAGTTATTTTTTATATAGACTGAACCAGGAACAAATTTCCACTGCACTTTTTCCGATTGGAAACTTGGAAAAATCAAATGTTCGTGCGCGAGCAGAAAAACTAGGATTCGATATTTTTGATAAAAAAGACAGCACGGGTATTTGTTTTATTGGTGAACGGGATTTTAAAGAATTTCTCCAGCAATATCTACCAGCCCAACCGGGCATTATGAAAACATCTGACGGAACCAAAGTCGGTGAACATGATGGACTCATGTATTACACCCTTGGCCAACGGAAAGGTTTAGGAATTGGGGGAGGGCATGGAGATGGTGATGGTCCTTGGTATGTTTTGGATAAAGACCTTACAAATAATGAATTAATTGTTGGGCGAGGACACACTCATGCAGGACTTTATCAAAGATGTCTTACAGCATCAAATATCCATTGGATCTCCGGTGAAGCTCCTACGAGTGAAAACCTGATGGGGAAAATTCGCTACCGGGCACAGGATGCAAACTGTCGGATAACTAACTTAAATGATACCGAAATATCTGTTGAATTTGAAGACCCTCGTTTCGCCATTGCACCAGGACAATCTGTGGTTTTTTATAATGGAGATGTTTGTCTGGGTGGAGCTATTATCGATAAAGCGTTTAATTAATTATTTTTAAATTCTTCGTGTCTGCTATTTTGGAACAATCCTATCTGTATTAAATTCTTTATTATATGAAACATATTTTTAAACCACTTATAACTTTATTTTTTCTGACTGGTATAGTCCTAGCTCAATTTCGCATGGATGTGCCAAAACAATCTTTGCCAACAAATCTGAATGGTGAGTTAGATGAACAGTCTTCTCTTTCATTATTTGACCCTGCACGATTTAACATGAGCCATGGCTTTACCATGTCCATGATGAATATCGGTGGGCAATCAGTTTCTCAAGCTGGTTTTAGTAATCAAATCACTTACATGGCTATGGATAATTTGAGATTAGATGCAAATGTAACACTCTATAAAACTCAGTTACCATTCCAACAACAAGGTGCGCTACTAAATCAATTTGATGTTGCCTATGACGCAGCAATTATATATCAACCTACAAAAAATTCTTTTTTAGAATTTCGAATTCAAAACTATCCACACTATCAAAATTACCAATCACAATCACCCTTTAACTCGAGGCTTATAAAGTAAGTGGCAAGAAAAACAGGTTCACGTCGCAATAAAAAAAAGCAATCCCAAAGTATGACATTGAATGCCGCTATTGGCATTGTTGGTGTCCTCCTTTTAGGTTTTATTTATTCCTTCTCTCATAACGTTACACATACCGGTACTACTATCGAAGTTATTTTCCCAAAAGTGGAAGCAACCAAACTTGCGGTGGATGTATATCAGGAAAATCCAATTCGAAATATAAAAGTTGAAGTATTGAATGGATGCGGTATTAAAGGCATCGCGGGAAAAACAGCTGATTTTCTTCGATCTAAACAAATGGATGTAATACGGTCGGATAATGCTGATCATCATAAATATCCCAATACAGTCATTATAAGTAGAAATGAGAATATAGAAAGCCTCCGTGCTGTTTCAAAATCTTTTGGAGTTGCTTTAAATGATGAATCTCGTATTTTAATTGTACCTGATGAATCTTTAGATGTAGACGTAACAGTTATTTTGGGAAAAGATATTTATGATTTTCCTGAATTAATGGGCTTAATACCAACCGAATAATCTATGACTAATTCTTACCCGGATTTTGTTTCCGAACAAACTCAATTAAAA
>JABIHN010000115.1 GCA_018649625.1 Fidelibacterota bacterium
ACTGAAAATCCTTGTGTCGCTGGTTCGATTCCGGCCCGGGCCACTCTTATTTATTATTTGATAGAAATTTACTTTATCGAATGATATCTGTCCTTAAATTTCTAATTCATTTATTAAAAAATAATTCATATGAATCCAATACAATTAGAAAGTTTCATCAAAGGCATACCCAAAGCGGAACTTCATTTGCATATTGAAGGTACATTTGAACCTGAACTTATGTTTGAAATTGCTCGTCGAAATCAAATCTCAATTCCGTATCAATCCGTAGAAGAACTAAAGAAAGCTTATAATTTTAATAATCTTCAGGAATTCTTGGATATTTACTATGCAGGAGCAAGTGTCTTATTACATGAACAAGATTTTTACGATTTAACCTGGGCCTATCTCATCAAAGTACAGGAACAGAATTTAATTCATACCGAAATATTTTTTGATCCCCAAACCCATACAGATCGAGGGGTTTCATTTGATACGGTCATTCAAGGCATTCATACTGCTTTGGAAGATGGACACAAAAAACTGGGAATCAGTTCCCGAATAATTATGTGCTTTTTGCGACATTTGGATGAATCCGCTGCATTTGAGACTTTAGAGCAAGCTCTGCCTTATAAAAAATGGATTATTGGCGTTGGGTTAGATTCTTCCGAAATGGGACATCCGCCTTCAAAGTTTGAACGCGTTTTTTCAAAAGCAATTGCTAATGGATTTATTAGTGTGGCCCATGCAGGTGAAGAAGGTCCAGCTGAATATGTTTGGGAAGCAATAAACCTATTAAAGGTCTCCAGGATCGATCACGGAAACCGCTCTATTGATGACAAACAATTAATTAAGCATATTGCAGAAAAACAAATACCACTTACCGTCTGCCCTTTATCAAATTTGGAATTAAAAGTAGTAGATGATTTAAAAGATCACCCATTACTGCAATTAATGGACTCGGGCTTAATGGTTACTCTAAATTCAGATGATCCAGCATATTTTGGCGGCTATATGAATGAAAATTATATCGAAATTGCGAGTGCTTTAAATCTTTCAAAAAAACAAATAACTGAATTGGCTAAAAACAGTTTTATATCCAGTTTTTTACTGGATGATGAAAAAGAACAAATGATCCAAAAAGTTGAAACCTTTTATCAAAACAATTAAATGACTAATAATCTACAAAATAATTTTATGCGCGAAGCCATTAGGCTTTCGATTGAAAATGTAAAATCAGGCAATGGTGGACCTTTTGGCGCGGTCATTGTAAAAAATGGGAAAATCATTGCAACTGCTGTGAATGAAGTAACAAGTACCAATGATCCAACAGCTCATGCTGAAATCGTTGCCATACGAAAAGCCTGTAAAACATTGGATTCATTTCAATTAGATGGATGCGAAATATATTGTAGTTGTGAGCCATGCCCCATGTGTTTAGGTGCAATTTATTGGGCAAGACCCAATGCGGTCTATTTTGGCAACTCAAAAGAAGATGCCGCAGAAATTAATTTTGATGACAATTTCATCTATAAAGAGTTGGATATTTCTTTGAATGAACGCAAACTGCCCACCATTCAATTACTGAGAAACGAAGCACAGTCCGCTTTTATTCAATGGCAAAAAAGTGAAGAGAAAATAGCATATTAATGATTGAGTTTATTCTAAATAATAAGCCTGTAAAAACAGACCTACCTAATGGATCATTGCTCCTGGATTTTGTTCGATATGAACAATCGCTCATGGGAACGAAAGTTGGATGTCGCGAAGGTGATTGCGGCGCATGTACTGTTCTCATAGGCGATTTAAAAAATGGACAAATAGATTACAAACAAGTGACATCTTGTCTAACACCACTTGGAAATGCAAACGGAAAACACGTAGTGACTATTGAAGGACTTAATATGGAATCTTTAAGTCCCGTCCAGCAATTCATGGTGGATGAAAGTGGATCCCAATGTGGGTTTTGCACGTCTGGATTTGTGGTATCACTCACTCAGTTTTGTCTGGCCAATGCTACCCCCAGTTATACGGATGCTATTGCATCAATCGATGGAAATATTTGTCGATGCACCGGATATAAACCTATTGAAAGAGCTGCAAAACATATTACTGATTCCCTGTCAGACAAAAATCATAATGAAACACTGGATTGGTTAATTGCAGAGAAATTTATTCCTTCTTATTTCAACCAAATTCCAGATATGCTGAATGCATTACCAAAAGAGAAAAGTGATTTTCAAAACGGAATGGTTGTTGGCGGTGGCACCGATCTTTATGTGCAAAGGCATGACCAATTAATTGATCAAAATGTGGATTTAATTTCAAATGCAACTGACTTAAAATTTATAGAAATTGAAAATGGCTCCTGTAAAATTGGAGCGGGAACAACCGCTACCAATTTAATGGAATCAAACATTTTTATGTCTGCATTCCCCCAACTTAAATCACATTTAAAATTGGTAGCATCTTCTCCTATTCGCAATGTGGCAACCATTGGCGGTAACTTTGTAAATGCATCACCCATCGGGGATTTAACTGTTTTTTTTCTAGCTCTGGATTCTCAAATTACCCTGACTCAAAATAAAGGCAACAGAATTATTTATTTAAAAGACTTTTATAAAGGATATAAAGATTTAGATAAGTCGCCCGATGAAATTATTTCTACCATCTCATTTAAACTTCCAACTCAAGATAGCTATTTTAATTTTGAAAAAGTAAGCAAACGAATTCATCTTGATATTGCCAGTGTAAATACGGCCATTCAACTTTCCGTTGCAGATAATGAAATCTCAAAAGCTCATCTTTCTGCCGGCGGTGTTGGACCCACTCCAAAGTATTTAGGTGAAACTTCAGCGTTTTTAAATGGGGAAAAACTTTCTTCCCAAAATATCAAATCTGCCAATGATCTGCTTCAAGGTGAGATAAGCCCAATCAGCGACGTAAGGGGTTCAGCTAATTATAAGCGACTTTTACTTCGACAACTTTTTTATGCCCATTTTATTACACTTTTCCCTGACCAGTTTTCATTGAATTCATTTAAATGAAAAATATTGATTCTAAAGGGCACGTCACTGGAAAATCTATTTATCTGGATGATATCTCTATAATAAAAGGCACGCGATTTGGAGTCGTATTTGATTCTCCCATCGCTCACGGTACCATTACATCAGTTGATTATTCAAAGGCTCTTGCCCTTCCCGGTGTGGTTACAATTCTCACCCATGAAGATATTCCGGGGGGAAATCAAATTGGGGGCATTATTCCTGATGAACCATTATTTGCATCTACTGAAGTCCATTTTGTGGGACAACCCATTGCACTCATTATTGCCGAATCTGATCAAATTGCATTTAAAGCACGGAAACGAATCGAAATTGAGATTTCTAAAAAGAGCGTGATTGTTAATCCTCGAGAAGCAAAACAAAACGATCAATTAATTTTTCCACCACGAACATTTGAATTGGGTGATATGAAAAATTCATGGAAGGATTGCGCCCATATTTTCGAAGGACAAGCAGATTCAAATGGACAAGAACATTTATATATCGAAACCCAAGGTGCCTATGCGATTCCAATGGAAAATGGACATATCCGCATTTCATCTTCTACCCAAGGACCCACTTCTGTACAAAAAACAACAGCCAATATTTTAGGCATTGGAATGAACAAAATTGAAGTGGATGTAGTTCGCCTTGGTGGTGGTTTTGGCGGCAAAGAAGATCAAGCAACGCCATGGGCCGTTATGGCGGCATTAGGTGTTTTCATTTTAAATTCACCGGTGAAGGTGGTTTTAAGTCGTTTGGATGATATGCGCATGACGGGAAAAAGGCATCCATATAGTTCTGACTATAAAATTGGACTTTCTAACGATTTAAAAATCATGGCCTACGAAACTACATTTCATCAAAATGCCGGTGCATCAGCAGATCTTTCTCCTGCTGTTTTGGAACGAACATTATTCCATGGAACTAATTCCTATTTTATTCCCAATGTTAAAATGACCGCTTATTCATGTAAAACTAACTTACCGCCAAACACGGCCTTCCGCGGATTCGGTGGTCCACAGGGAATGTTTGTGATTGAGTCTGCATTGTCTCACGCAGCAGAGGAATTAGGCATTTCTAAACATGAATTACAAAAAAATAATCTTCTTAAAAATGGAGATGAATTCCCCTATGGCCAAATTGCGGATGGCGTTGAATTAAATTCCATTTGGCAAAACATGGAATCAAAATTCCATATTGAAACGGTTGAAAAAGAAATTCAAAAATTTAATTCAAATCATTCAAATGTAAAAAAAGGTTTTTCACTCATGCCTATTTCATTTGGAATTTCTTTTACAAAAACGCCCATGAATCAAGCGCGAGCGCTAGTCCATATTTATACAGATGGAAGTGTAGGCGTCAGTACGGGTGCAGTAGAAATGGGGCAAGGTGTGAATACAAAAATGCTCCAAATTGCAGCACAAACTTTTTCCATTGACCCCAAACATATTAAGCTGGAATCTACCAATACAACTCGTGTTGCTAACACGTCCCCATCTGCAGCCAGTGCTACGGCAGATTTAAATGGCAAAGCATTAGAAAAAGCATGTAATGCATTAATGAAAAGACTTAAATCTTGTGCAGCAAATCACCTGAATGTTTCACTCGTAGATGTTACCCTAAAAAATGGACTGATTTATACAAATGGAAACAAGACAGATTTAACCTGGGATCAATTGGTGACGATGGCCTTTTTAAAACGAATCTGTCTAACAGAAAATGGTCATTATGCCACACCAACTATTCATTTCGATATGAAGAAAGAAAAAGGGCATCCATTTTCCTACCATGTTTATGGCTTGGCATTAACGGAAGTCACTCTGGATTGTGTGCGCGGAACCTATGATTTTGATGCCGTAAAAATTGTTCATGATTTTGGAAAAACAATGAATCCGAGTGTGGATTTTGGGCAAATTGAAGGGGGATTAATTCAAGGGATGGGTTGGATGACTATGGAAGACCTTCGTTATAATGACCAAGGCCAATTGTTATCCAATACATTATCCACATATAAAATTCCAGATATTTACTCCGTTCCCAAAGATGTGATTATTGAACCGTTGGAAACGGAAGGCAACGAGATGGCGATCCTAAAATCGAAAGCCGTTGGCGAGCCACCTTTGATGTATGGCATCGGCGCTTACTTTGCCATTGAAAATGCGGTCCGGGCATTTAACCCAAATTTCAATTCAACATTTGATGCACCCTTTACCCATGAAAAAGTATTAATGGGTTTATATGGCTCTATAGATTTTGAATGAAAGCAATCTCCTACTGGAAAAAAGTGTTATCCTTATTACAAGAAAATCAGAAGGTTTTTTTAGCCATGGTTGTTGATCATACCATCCACTCTCCAGGTACAACAGGTGCCAAATTATTAGTTACAGAAAAAAACGAAATAATAGGAACAATTGGTGGCGGTATCATGGAATATGAATTGGTAAATCGTGTACAGGAAATTTTATCAAAAAATAACTTTATCCCCGAAATCCACACTCTTAATCATAAAAAAACTGGATTAGGTGAACAATCGGGAATGATTTGTGCCGGAAAACAAACTAATCTGTATTATGTTTGTGAACCTAATAAAGACAGGGAATCGGTTGATGAAATCGTTCAGGTGTTATTAAAAAATCAAGCGGGGATTCTTTCCATATCATTGGAAGGATTATCACTACAAAACCAAAAACTTGAACCATCTGATTTTCAATTTAAATTTATAAAAAATGGCCATATCTGGCATTATCAAGAACAACTGAAAAACTTTAATCGGATAGCCATTATTGGGGGTGGTCACTGTTCTTTGGCTTTATCACGAGTCATGAAAAACCTGGGGTATGATATAACTGTATTTGAAACCCGAAAAAACATTTCTACATTAGATCAAAATAAGTTTGCTGACTCAATTCAGATTATAGATGATTATAAAATAGCTGCGTCTCAAATAATTTCACCGGAAAAAACCGAAGTTGTCATACTGACAACTGATGTGGCATCAGATGTTCGTGGTTTATTGGGTGTATTGGACAAACCATTCCCCTTTATCGGCGTAATGGGAAGCGAAAATAAAATATCTGAAATTAAAAATCGATTAAAAGCAGAAGGGATTTCTGATCAACAACTTTCTCGAATTACAGCACCCGTTGGATTACCTATGGCAAGCAATACACCGGAAGAAATAGCCATCAGTATTGCAGCACAATTACTACAATTAAGAGAAGAAAGTTTTAACTGAAATGATGTTATTTCATTATTTTCTTCAAGTGAAATGGTTATTAAAGGTTTCCCGAATTATGATCAAAAAACCCTAAATACTTTGTAAAATATGTAACATTATTTAACCAGGTTTAATCCTTTAAATATATAAGGGAGAGTTTATTACATGGCTGACATCCAAAATGCTTTAGAATCACATCTAATTGTCAATATAGATCAGGAATTGGCAGACCTTGTTTATAATTTGGGTTATGACACCAATAATGAAATTGAAAAATGGGTATTGTCAGGTAACGTTGCGAACCGAAAGGCTATATAATGTCCACTAAATTTTTCACCAATTCAGAACAAAATACACTACTTCGAAAATTTGAAGGTGTTTTTGAAAATAATAAAGATATCCAATTCTTTGATGCACTTGTAGGTTTTTTCCGTGCATCAGGATATTTTTCTATCCGTCCACATTTAGAAGATGTCCCTAATATTCGGATATTGGTGGGAATCAATGTGGATAAGATTATTTCAAAATATCACGCCAAAGGATTGCTTTTTCAATCCGACCATCAACAGACAATTAACGAGTTTTTGAATGATACAAAAAATGATATTCAAAAGTCCGAATACTCTAAAAAAGTTGAAGATGGGATTGTTCAATTTGTAGAAGATATTGTTAACGGTAAAATTGTTATAAAAGCACACCCCACACGAAAACTTCATGCAAAAATTTATATTTTTAAACCAGAAGGGTTTAACGAGCATCGTTCTGGCCATGTGATAACAGGGTCTTCCAATTTAACAGATGCAGGATTGGGAACTACGGACCAATCAAATTATGAATTTAATGTTTTATTAAATGATTATGACGATGTTGAATTTGCATCTAAGGAATTTGAAACACTTTGGGGTGAAGGTGTCCCCATACTTCCTGTTGAAATCAAGAAGATTCAAGATGAAACCTTTATCAATGCGGATCCGACACCCTTCGAAGTTTATATCAAATTTCTCATTGAATATTTTGATAAAAGTGTGGAATTCGATCCAAATTCCATTACGGATTTACCTGATGGCTTTATAAGATTATCCTATCAAATTGATGCTGTTAGTCAAGGTTATGATTTACTTTCAAAACACAATGGCTTTTTCCTTGCAGATGTTGTGGGTCTTGGTAAAACTGTTGTGGCCACATTGATTGCGAAAAAGTTTTTCTACAGTAATGGCTTCCCTTCACATATATCTACAATATTAATTGTTACGCCGCCTGCAATAAAACAAAACTGGATAGACACATGTGAATCTTTTGGATTAAAAACAGTCGAATTTATTACGAATGGTAGCCTGCATAAAATTCAAAACC
>JABIHN010000001.1 GCA_018649625.1 Fidelibacterota bacterium
ATTTGCACACTCTGAAACTCAAACAGGGTATTTATTAGAAGGCGCGCATGAAAATACAGATTGCTCATCTTGTCATTTAAATAATGTTTTTGCATCCACGCCACAGGATTGTTGGAGTTGCCATGCATCCGAATATGATAAAACCGGAACATCAAATTATCCCAATTCACCAAATCACAATGATTTATCCTATAGTCAGTCTTGTAACATTTGTCATTCCACAGATCAGTGGCTCGGTGCTGAATTTGATCACAATGAAACCAATTTTCCATTAGTTGATTCTCATGCTTCCCTAAATTGTGAAACATGTCATGCAAATAATAATTATGATCTTCCTCTTTCCTGCGATGGATGCCATGTTATAGATGGAGTTGCAACAAGTAATTCAACTGAGTCTTCATACGACCATGCTACACACCAAATAAATGCTGACTGTGAAACGTGTCATACTGCTGACGTTTGGTCTAACCTAATATTTGATCATTTGAACTTCTCAAATCAAAATTGTGAAGAATGTCATTTACCTGAACATATCAATTCAGAAAATCCACCCCACGGAAACGAAAATATTCAAGATGATTGTGAACTTTGTCATACAAGCACATCAACTTGGTTGATAGAAAATTTTCTACATTCTTCAACTCAAACCGATTTTGAGTTAACAGGACTCCACATTCCAGCTGAATGTACTTCCTGTCATGTAAATCAGATATTTAATTCCACGCCAACATCTTGTGAAAACACTATTTGTCATTTGAATGATTTTAATTCAACCACAGATCCAAATCATGCTGATTACGGTTTTCCAGTAGGTTATTGTTCTCATTGCCATGAAACGCTTGGTTGGGAACCTGATATTTTTTCTCATACTGTAGAAAATGCTTGCGCAACATGTCACTTACCTGACTATAATTCAGCAGATGAACCTCCACATACAGGGTTACCAACAAGTTGTGAAGATTGCCACACAAGCACCACAACCTGGGAAGGTGCGACCTTTACCCATAGCGGCATAATAGAAGGCTGTAATACATGCCACATGAACGATTTTTATGAAGAGCACAATGACGGGGACCCTACCAATTGCGAAGCCTGTCATACCACTGAAGATTGGGAAGATGTAAATTTTTCACACGACGGTGTCACTGATGGCTGTATCTCTTGCCATCTAAATGATTTTGAAGATGATCATGATGACGGAGATCCAACAAATTGCGAAGCATGTCATACCACTGACGATTGGGATGATATTACTTTTGATCATGATGACGACTATTTTCCGATATATTCCGGTGACCACGAAGATGAATGGACAACTTGTAGTGCAGAATGTCATATTGCCCCAGATGATTTTTCTCAATTTTCCTGCGGATTAAACGGTGTTTGCCATGATCATATACAATCCGAGATGGATGATGAACATGATGATGAAGATGATTATGTTTACGAAAGTTCTGCTTGTTTCAATTGCCATCCAAATGGTACAGAAGATGATGACGATGATTTATTTCGAAGTCCCTTCAAGCAAAAAAGTGATTTCATGAAAAAATTTCCAATTTATATTCCAAAATGAAAATAAGTGGACTCATCTTGCTAATATCCATTTCCTATTCTCAATCAGGAATTAAAACGTCGTTAGACTGTGACCAGTGTCACTCTCCTGGCCAATGGCTTCCTTTATCTTCCAATATGTCATTTCAACATAACATTACCTTTTTTCCATTAAATGGACAGCATATACAAACAGATTGTATCCAATGCCACAATGGACAAACAGTGGAAATACGGCATCAATTTTCTAATACTGAAACTAATTGTAATGGGTGCCATCTTGATATTCATTCCGGTAGTTTTGGAGATGATTGTACTCTGTGTCATACACCAAACTCGTGGAACCATATGAATCAATGGATTGGACACGAATTCACAAATTTTCCACTGGTTGGTGCACATAAACGAATTGAATGCAGCTCATGCCATTCAACGCCTTTGGCTGAAATAATCATGTCAGATTGCATATCCTGCCATTTAGCTGAATATAATTTTGTACTTTCATCAGGAAATCACCCTGATAACGAATATTGCGAGCAATGTCATAATACTCGAACATTTTTAACTATAGATCAAGGAAGACATGATATCATGTTTTTTCCCATCAATTCAGGTGACCATAAGGGTGAATGGTCTTCGTGTACAGCTGAATGTCATACCAATCCAACAGATTATACTGATTTTTCCTGTGGATTAAATGGTGTTTGCCATGATCATAGACAATCCGAAATGGATGATGAACATGATGATGAACCTGGATATTATTATGAAAGCACCTCATGTTATTCATGCCACCCAAATGGAGAAAAAGATGATTAAATATTTTTCCCTATTCATGATAATGTCGTCTTCGCTATTTGCAGAAGAACCACCTGAGCAGCAAAACCTTTCTGGTCGAATAACCTACTTTACCATTGATCAAGTATATTGCGACTTAGGATTAAATCAACAGATTATTATTGGTGATACTTTAGATGTTTCTAGACGCGCTGAAATCTTAGGTGTTATCGTTGTATCCCATGTAGCAAATAAATCATCTGTGTGTGAAATCTTGACACCTGAAACACAATTTAAACTGGGCGATTTAGTTACGTTACGTAGAGCCCTTTTTCCAATATCTTCTGATTCTACTTTAAGTGACTCTACACAACTGAATACAATTATACCGTTAGCCGATATTGAAACTCTTAAAGTTAAACAGAATTTCACTCAAAATGGGACCGCTTCCATTCGATCCAATTATAATCAAATTACAGATGAATTTCGTTTTTATAATTCTTTACAGTATAATGCAAAATATAAAAAATATCGCTTTTGGGTTTTTGGCCGGTCTAACTCTACAAGCAAACAATTTACACTTTATCAAGCAAAAATGGATTTAGGTTCAAAATCAAGAGGCATGTTTATTCAATTAGGACGTGTATTTTCGGCGGAATTATCAGGAATTGGTGCTACGGATGGTATAATGATTCAATGGAGAAAAAGAAAACATTTTTCTTTGGGAGGATTGGTGGGCGCACAACCAGACCCGGAATCATTTTCGCCCGATTTCTCCATCAAAAAAATGGGATTCTTCACAAGCTATGAGAAATCTCTTCCATCAATACGTTTTAAAATTACGTCTAGCATGGTAGGACAATACGCGAATCAAGAAGTTGATCGCGAATTTTTCTATGTCAAATTAAACGGAAAATTCAAAAAACAACTTTCATTTCGAGCAATGGGCATCTTTGATTATTATCGTACAACCCTTGGAAATCGTTCAGGATTTAACCCTACATCTGCCCAATTGTCGATGCAATATAGATTGGGAAAAACATTATCCTTTCAATCTCGATATTCTCAACGGATGAGACCTTTATATCGGTCCACGTATGATAGCGTTCAAGACTCTATTATTTCGGATGAACTAATTTCAGGATGGATGAATTCCATAAGAATTTCAAATATGAAATTTGGCTCAGTTCAACTTGGAGGAAATGTTCGAAAACAATCATCTGGAGATTATGCTTACCTCGCTCAGTTCAACCTTCGCTCTATAGAAATTCAATCTACTTTTACACTTGGATGGTCTGCCAACTTGATTCAAAATGACTTAATTAAAGGGGTACAAAACCAATTTCAATATGACAGAACAATCGGTCGTTTTGGACAAATATATTTTGAGTACGAAATTTATCATTATGGATATGGTTTATCTCCCTTTGACAATAATCAACAAACTATATCAATGACTTATAATCATAAAATATTCAATTCAATCTATCTCTATGGAACTGTAGATACAGTCATTGATGATTTAGGTGATCCATTAATCCACCTATTCTTGGGCACATCTTATCGTTTTTAAGTATTAGTTGCTGTTATTCCATTAAGTGTCCTAGAAGCGACACTTTCGCATGATCTCCAAATATTAATATTCTTAAGTTAAAATTGGAGACTATCATGCATTTCATTAAAATATTACTCACTATTTTTATTATCATTTCGGGTTTAAACGGTAAAAACTTGAAACAAGTTTCCAACCGTGGACTTGGGAATGTGGAATTACTGGATATATATATTCATGAAAATACTGCTTTTGTTCCTGGTGGCTTAGGCGGACTTAATATTATTGACATATCAGATCCTTCTGATATTACAGTATTATCCGAATATTCTGCATACGGATGTGAATACGGACGTCTTTATGCTTGGACTGTTTCTGGAGATTTCGCCTACGGTACAGGCCGAGATTGTGGTGTAATAATACTCGATATTTCTGATATAAATCATCCATTAAGCGCTGGTGAGTTTGGAGATAATAGTTTCCGATATGAGCATCCATCATCTTCTAATAATCTACTGTTTCTTTCTCGACATCAACATGGTATAGAAATAGTTGATATTTCCACAAGAGATATTCCATCAACCTTATCAGAAATCCCTACAACAAATGCATGGGCTTCTCTCCCCGAAAATCAAATTCTTTATATTGCTGATGGGTCGGGCGGATTGCGAATTATAGATATATCATCTCCTTCTGACCCTATACTCCTTTCCGTCCTGCCTACAAGTGGGTCTGCAAGAGATTTAGACAAAGTGGGTAATCATATTTTACTAGCCGTTGGAGCTGCAGGCGTTGATCTCGTAGATGTGAGTGATCCTGGAAATCCAATATTTATTGATAATTATAATACCACCGGATTTGCATCTCGTGTTTCGGCCAATGATTCTCTTGTAGCCGTGTCAGACTGGGACGATATTGAAGTTCTTCGATTTGATGACCAAGGTCTTTCATTAGCTGGATATAAAAATAACGGAAAACGAGTCATGGCTACTGCTATGGTTAACAACTATATATTCTCGGCAGAATGGTTAAAATTCACAGTATATGAATATGGTCAGGTGAATGGAGCCGATTTGGATATGGAATCGCAAAGAATTGAGTTTAGCAGAACTCATCCAAATGAATCTCAAACTCAAAGTATCACACTTCAAAATAATGGAAATACAATCTTAAATATTAATCCAATTGAATCTACAAATCCTGATTTCAATTATAATGTAAGTAACACATCCATTCCCCCAAATAGTTCTTCAGTGTTTTCAGTGACTTATTCACCCAATTCCGGTGGATGGAATGAAACAATCGCTATTTCTTCAAATGATGCAAGCTTACAGAATCAATCATTAAGATCATTTGGAAATTTTAGCTATGGTCCTATGCCTGGTGATTTTGCACCAGATTTTGAACTACCTATTGTAAATGGCTTTGGAAATTTATCATTGAATGATTTAATCGGTTCCCCAACTGTCCTTGCCTTTTTTGCTACTTGGTGACCTGTCTGTGCTCCGGAGTTTTCGGACATAGAAGTTTCCATCTGGCAAGAATTAGAAGATGAAGGTTTACAAGTAGTGGGTATCAGTAATCAACCCATAAGTACAATCGAAAATTTTATCGAAGATCAAGGAATTACATTTCCTGTTCTACATGATATTAATAATGTTCGAGGACTATATAATATTCCAGGCAGTCAGTCACCATATCCCCGAGATTTTATTATAGATGCAGATGGAGTTGTTCGCTTAGCTAAAACAGAGTATGATCCAGCAGCTATGCTGCATGTTTTAGAAATATTGCTCGATGGCGAAAACAAAATCGATATTGAGTTGATTCCTGAAAAATTCCATTTATTCAATCCTTACCCAAATCCTTTTAATCCATCAAGCAATATTCGATTCGAATTAAACTCTCAAGAAACAATGTCTTTAAAAATATTTGATAGTAATGGACGATTGATCAAATCTTTTGCCAAACACCTATTTGATTCCGGACTCAATTCAATAGAATGGAATGCGTCAAATCATCCATCAGGTATTTATTTTGTTTATTTGACGGATGGTATTACCACCCAATCTAAGAAATTAATTCTCTTGAAATAATATCATGATTCCAAATTTTATAACATCATTTCTATTAATAGGTATAGGGTTTTCCCAAGGTTACACCCTTGGAGAGACCATTTCTTCTGAACATCAAAGTGTCCTACTTCCTGTTTGCGCAAATGGGAATGGCTTTATATCTCTTAGAGATTATAATGGAGATTTGAATGAAGGAAATTATAGCATTACCTTAATCAGCACTTTTGCATCTTGGTGTACTACATGCTTAGAAGAAGTTCCACTATTGTCCCAGATTTATGATTCTCAAATGGAAAATGGCCTGAAGGTTATTGCATTGGGGCGAGAATGGGACTATCCATATAGTTGTGAAGAATGGGCTGGTTTGGGTGCTACTTATCCTTTGATTAATGATGATTCTTTGATGATTTGGTCATGGTTTGGTTTTGGCTACATTCCGCAAAATATCATTTTGGATCACACAATGACCGTTCGCTATTCTGCTATTGGATTTAATCAAACTGAAATTTCAGATATTGTAGATCTACTCCTAAGCGAATTGCCTATTGCTTCTAATGAACCTAAACTAAATCTGCCCGCTTCTTATAAAATTTCATCTGTTTATCCAAACCCATTTAATCCAACTGCCTCAATTAACATAAAATTAAAGCAATTGACTAATGTAAACTTAATTATTAGGAATATTTCTGGAAAAATTATTGATACAAAACTATATAATAATTTAACGATTGGTGAAAATACTCTAATTTGGAAATCAAATAATACCTCATCGGGAATTTATTTTTTTCAAATTAAAACTCCTAACTGGACGCATATCAAAAAAGGAGTTTTACTAAAATAGTAAACACTAAATTAATTGGAGAAGAATATGATTAAACTTTGTTTAGTAATGGTATTATTTTTATTAAATGCATGCAAAACTGAAGAATCCATCATCTCTGACATTGATGATCAAGAATGGTTAGTAAAAACAGATTATATCCGGCAAGGATGTTATTCAGGAAAAGATTGTATCCCCAGTTTGCAGCATCCTGAAAAATCTTTGGTAGGTGGAAATGATTTAGAATTTTTAGATGACAATAACCTTATTGTTGGAATTTGGGACGGTGAAAAATATGTCGCATTTCCGCACTCTATATTAGATTGGCATGAAATCGTTAATGAAGACGGATATAGCATTTCCTATTGTCCACTTACTGGTAGTGCTTTACATTTTGAGACTGAAAGTGAATTTGGTGTTTCTGGTCTATTATATAATAGCAATTTAATTATGTATGATCGGGATTCTGATAGCCATTGGCCGCAAATGTTTTTAAAATCCGCAGAAGGATCTCGCCAAGGTGACAAATTGAACCTTAAATCTATGATAGAAACAGATTGGGTTACTTGGAAGAAACTATATCCAAATTCTAAAGTTGTTAATTCAAATACAGGGTATTCAAGAGATTATGAGTCCTACCCCTATGGGCAGTATCGTACTTGTAATTCACAATCCTGTGGTGATTATATCTTTTTTCCAATTCCAATGGTCGATGAGAGACTCCCAGCCAAAACTCGAGTTTTATCAATAAATTCTGAAAATGCACAAAAAGCCTATCCTATCAAAAATTTTGTTATTCCGACTCTTATAAATGAAACCATTGATGGGACACTATATGCTATTATTCTATCAAACAAAGAAAAAATCGGAATTGCTTTTGAAACGTCTTCGTCACTTTCTATTGCAGAGTGGGATATTGAAAATGGAAGTATTATTATTGAAGATGAGAATGGAAACCAATGGAATATACTGGGTATATCCACGAATGGAAGTGAAAGCAACCTTATTACGGCAAATGCTTTCATTTCTTACTGGTTTTCACAAGCAGCTTTTTATCCTGGTACGGAAATTCATTCTTGAACTTCTTTACTATAATCATTGTATCTAGCATTTTGATCAATCCAGTATTAGGGCAAGTTTGCTGTTCTCTTGTCGGCTCAGTTGATCCTGGATACAGTAAATCTTCAAAAGAATTGAAATCACATTGGCCATCTATTTATGATAATAAAAGTTCTTTCAAATGGTCTAGTACTTTTAACACTAGGCATACATCAGACCAAAAATTAAATATTCGGTATAATGCTATAATAAATGTACAAGGTCAATTATCCCACTATGTAGGTAAATGGACTATTGGTTACTTAAAAATCGATAATAGTTGGATGGAAATTGAAGAATATTTATCATTTTCTAATAGTAGTAGTAATGTTAATTTATTCAGAATTAGCACTGGTTTTAGACATTTATTAAGAAAAAATAGGGGATTTGTCTTCGGTGAAATTAGTTTTCCAAAAACACCCACATTCACAAATCTGGAATTTCCTTTTAAAACAGGTTCAGTCTCAACTTTGATGGCTGGATTTTCAAATAAATTACAAATGCCATGGAAAAAGAAATTTCCACTGTTTTTATCAGATCTAACGTCGTCAGTTACACTCTCAAAAAATACAAAAAATCAGAATAATGTTTTTTAGATGATATTTATGATTTCCATTTAACATCTTCTATATATATTTTTCCAGCTTTGTCTATCTTCCCTTTTTATACTATCCAATCTCAAAAATTAATTTCCCCCATTTCAGTTTGGGAAAAAGAACGCCAAACACGAAGACTAAATATTATTTCTTTCGGGATTTATTTTACTCCAACCCACCACAATTGGAAATGGATTCAGGTTCGAATAAATTATCCTATTTATCAATGGACTTCTAATGGGAGTTTCCCAGATGGTTCCATACCTGTTCCCAGCTTTTCTCTTTCCATTACAAAAAATGGACTTTTAAAGAGCACCTTTTAGTAATGAACAAATTTAATATAATCACAATATTGAGTATTTTACTTAACGGCTGTTTTAATTCCGATATAATGGTTGAAACCAATCCCGATTTAATTGGAGATTGGTTTTTAACATCTGAGACTACGAATGGAAGCCAGATAATACCAATTCCACAACTACAATGGACATTTCACACTGAAGATTCCTTAACTGAAAAATCCTGTTCAATCGCAATTTGCACTTCTCGTATTTATGAGTGGAATGCAACTCAAGATTCATTGACATTAACTTTGCAGGGTATTCAACAATGGACACGAGAATATCATTTAGATGAGAATTGGATCAAAATCTATTTTTCCAAATCTCATTTTCGAGAATTTGTCAGACTCGAATTAGACTAATATTAAGAAATCTTTTAGCCTGGATTATTCACCACAAAATGCCCCGCAAAAAACACAAAAGGCTGATAACAAAGGAGATACAATGAATGATGTATCCATACTTTGTAATTTTATTTTTGTCAACATTTTATCTTTTTTCTTCGTGAAACTTGGCGACCTTCGTGGCTGATGATTTTATGATGTTAAGAAACTAGTATAGGTAGATAAAATTGAATTGAAAGCATCTTCAAATTCTTTATCATTTGAAATATTTTCAATGAATCCGAATAATTGGTTTACTAATAAATGGAGACACAAGTCCAAATCCCATTTGATCATATAGGGTGGGTGGAACAGAAATATCGCCAAGATACAAATCACCTAAAATAGCCTTATTCTTTGGATCATCCATTCCGACTTTGGGTAAAGCAAGCGATAGAGTCGCTGTCGCTTTTACAACCGACGCTAATTCATTCTTTTTATCAAAACGAAATCCCGTAGGAGCGTCTAATGATATTACAATTATTGAAGAATTGTTATTAATAATTTGAATATATTCTTTTGTGATATCCCGTAAATACCCTATAATTCCATATCCAATTATAGCATCAATAATGACATCAGAATTTGAAATAATTTCTTTTAATCTTAAAACAGATGGTTGATTAATCAATTTCACGGGCAAATTTTGCAATATTCTCCATTGTTTTTTAGGGACTGGTTTTAAATGAGATTCATTTGATAAAAGGATTGTTGTTACATTAAAACCACGATTGGAAAAATGTCGAGCAGCCACCATTCCCCCACCGCCATTATTGCCCGCACCCACAATTACTGTTATTTTAGGAAATTCTGAAATGAATTTCATGTAACGAAACGTTAATTCGGCTAAATGTCTCCCAGCATTTTCCATCATTTGAATTAAAGATATACCATATTCATTAATCATTAATTGATCGACTTCTCGCATTTGCGAAACAGTAATATATGGAGTATTACTTTTCATTTGCTTGAGATAGCTGCCTTACTAATTCTTTAGGCGACTGATATCCAACAACTCTGGAAATTTCTTTTCCTGATTCATCCAATAAAATAACAACTGGAATTGCCGAAATATTAAAATTTTGTGCAATTGTTATTCCGCTTGCTACATCTACGTCTATTTTAACGGGTATGAACTTTTCTAACACTGATTGAACTTGTGTATCCTTAAAGGTTGTTTGATCCATTTTGACGCAATTGTGGCACCAATCAGCATGAAATTTAATAAGAATAGGTTTTCCTTCTATTTTTGAAATTGATTGAGCTTCAGTTAAACTCATTTCAGAAAAAACATTTTTATCTGAAGCAAAGATTAAGGTACTAAGGATAATAAAACTTATTATAATTGTTTTTTTCATGATTGAACTCCCTTTATTTGTTAACTGATTATTTGGCTATCAAGAATTTTTAGATCAAAATCAATGAGAACTAAATCAAACACTTTCATTGGTCCCATACCCGGCGCTTTTATTCCATATTCTTTTAAACTGATTTGTGTATTCCCTTTAATAGAAATACCGCCATTCACTGTCTCCAATAATAAATCCAATTGATGTTTTCTATCTTTACCATTAATTGTTAAGGTACCATCAAGTTCAATATTACCTGGTTGTATTGGTAATAATGTATTCGCTCGAAATACAATATTTGGAAATTCATTATCAAAAATTGCCATTTGCATATGCTTATCTCTCATCCAATTTTCGGTCGTTATTTTTTTGACTGGAATCGAAACTTCGATTGTTCTCCCATCTGAAATTTCATCTGAAATGTGGATATTAAATTCTTGGGCAATTACTGGAAACACATCCCCGTTTTTTGAAGATCCAGATCCTATTATAGAACCTACATCATTTGAAAGATGGATTGCACCCACCATGATGATGGGGAATAGAAATATTCCAAATGCTTTTTTAATTGTTTTTTTCATGATTAACTCCTGTGATTTGTTATTTGATTGAATTAATACATTTAATTCATATGTTATATTAATTCATAACAAACAGGGGAAACTGTCAGGATGCTGACAAAACAATAGATATGTCTTTAATTTAAATAAAGAGCAAAAACTTGGTGAGTTAAATTAATAAATTATTTCTGATATTTTTTCGTCGTCTAAAATCAATAGTATCTACAGCACGAACTGCATATTCTTGGGCTGTATAAACTTGCTTCATCATTGGCTCATCTTCTCGTTTTGTCATATCTCCAACTGCAAATAATCCATCTATAGAAGTTTCACTTTTATGATTAATCCAAACATGGCGTTTTTCTTCTGGCTGATTTTCATCCATTAAGCGTGCATTCAATTGACGAGCTAAATTATTATAAACACGATGTAATCCTAGAGACACCAAAGCGAATTTTACTTTTAACGGATCATGTAATTCAAATTCAAATCCATGAAGTTGTTTTACGCCTTCGCTAATTAACCCTTTAATAGGTTCCGAAATTATTTTAACATTATATTTTTTCAATATACTTAATCTATTAGCCGATATATCTGGAGTTACACCATTTGTTAAAATAGATACTTGATTACCATATCGTTCATAGAGCATCATTGAAATTTCCGCTGCAACATTAGAATGACCAATTACAGCAGCCGAATCATCCGTTGTTAAATGTCCTTCACATCGAATGCAGTAAAGAACTTGCTCCCGATTTGCAAAGGGATAAATCCATTTTGGAGATTCTTCCCATTCCCCTTTTTTGTTTTGTTTCAAAATATGGGGCTGTTCATCCATTACACCGGTAGATAAAACAATAGAATTACCTTCAAATATTTCATCACCTAATTCCAAAGAAAAGCCGAAATCTGTTTTTGCCAATTGCAATACTTCACCATCCATGATTGTTACATTCGAAAATCCAGTCTCTATTCTCTGAATTGTATTTTGAATTAACATTCTATTGTTAATATGGTAATGTTCCTTTTCTACAAAAGGAATTGCATCATCTTGTTTATTTCTTTTTAAAGTTTTAATGATTTGGTTTTTAATAATATCTTCGTGAAATCCTACAATATTATCCAAATTCATTACCCATTGAGATCGACTACGTTTTCGGTTTTTTTTAGACCCCAAAATCCATAATGCATTCAGACCATTTTGAGCAGTTCGAAGCGCAGAAGCTGAGCCACCAATTCCACCACCAATTATTATAACATCAAACATAATCTTGATATTCCGCCTTATACATCATTTCACGAATAGATTCTTTATTTAATCCTGAATTTTCTAATTGTGATATTCCAAAAGCTATATCAAGAGATAAATCTCGAATTTGAGTTAATGGAGGAAAAACTCGTCCTTGATTCAAATCATTTTGAGATAAAGAACTTGAAATAATTTCAGCTGCTACCAAAAACATATCATCCGTAACTCTATTTGCTTTTGATGCTATTACCCCTAATCCCACTCCAGGAAATACATACGCATTATTCCCTTGGCCTGGTACATGAGTTTTACCATCAATTTCAACAGGATCAAATGGGCTTCCACTTGCGAAAATCCCTTTTCCATTTGTCCATTTATAGGCTTGTTCAGCTGAACATTCTGATTTTGATGTAGGATTAGATAAGGCAAAGATAACTGGGGTCTCATTTAATTCAGCCATGGCATGGATAACATCTTTCGTAAAAACTTGAGCTTGCCCAGAGACACCAATGAGAACTGTAGGTTTTACTGCACGAATTATGTCAGTTAAATCTGATAATTGATCCATTTTATGTGCAAACGGTTCTTTATCATTCGATATGTTTTCTCGACCTTCAACAACCAATCCCCGACTATCAATGAACCAACATTGTTTACGAGCATCTTCAATGGAAATACCAGTTTTATTAGCAGCAAGTGCATAAAGGTCTCCGATTCCAATTCCAGCAGCACCCGCACCAAAAAATAATAATGTTTCATCTTTTAGTGTTCGTCCACTAATTCTTTGACTTCCAAGAATACCCGCCACACACATACTTGCGGTACCTTGGACATCATCATTCATCATACGATAATTGGATTGATATTTTTTTAACAATCGAGAAGCATTTTTATTAGCAAAATCTTCAAATTGAATTAAAGCTTTTGGAAAGACACTTTGAACAGCATCCATAAATTCATCAATAAATCGGGTGTATTCATCATATTGAATGCGATTTTTTTTCACACCTAAATAATTTGGATTGTGAAGTAAATCTGCATTATTTGTCCCAACATCCAACATGATGGGTAATGCATGAGCTGGATCAATTCCTGCACACGCAGTATAAAGAGAAAGTTTACCGATAGGAATCCCCATTCCATTGGCGCCTTGATCACCCAATCCTAAAATTCTTTCACCATCAGTAACGACTATAATATCGACAGTTTCATACCGCCAATTTTTCAAAACAGATATAATATTACCACGATCTTCATAAGAAATATATAACCCACGAGGACGACGAAATAGATACCCAAATTTCTGGCATGCTTCCCCGACTGTTGGTGTATAAATAATAGGCATCATTGTTTCAATTTCATCAATAACTGTTCTATAAAATAATGTTTCGTTTCTATCCTGAAGCCCCATTAAATAAGTATATTTTTCAATATCATTTGGTTTTGAATAGAAATTCATTAAAATTCGTTTTTTCTGATCTTCGATAGATAAAATTCTTGGCGGTAAAAGTCCATTTAAGCCGAATGCATCCCTCTCTTTTTGAGAAAATGCTGTACCCTTATTTAATAATGAATCATGGAGTAAGAGTTGCTTCTTGGACAGTTCATCTAATACAGTATATTTTTTATTCATTGGGAACAAATCCTTTAAATATCATAATAATTCGAGAACGAATTTATCTCTTTTATAGGGATATGATCTCCAAAATTTTTCCCATAATATGCTTTTTGAATAATTCCATTTTTCCCGATTAAAAAATCAGCTGGTATTATGGCTAAATCTCCTTCCATTTTCCCTGGAAAGAATCCGTTGAGTACACCTTTAACTACAGTTGGTAAGCCAAAAATAAACTTTAGCCATGATGATTCAACACCAAATAATTTATATAGTTTCCTGTCAGGATCTGGAATGATGGGAAAAGGCAATTCATCTTTTGAAACATAGTCCAAAATACTTGTTTTAGGAGATTCAAAAACCGTTAATATTTGAATTCCATTCTGCTGTAATTCATCATATACTTTTGTCAATTCATGAATTCTTAAATTGCATGCAGGACAAGATGCATATCGAAAAAATGATAACATCCATTGTTTTCCAATATATTTTTCTGATGAGTGTTCATTTCCTAAAATGTCAAACACTGAAAAGCTAGGTACTTTATCCCCGGGTGACTTTCTCATTGTTTAATTGAATTGTATTTTATCAAATTTTGATCACTTTTTAAATTTCTCTAAATTACAAACAAACCTATTTTTTCTTTAAAAAAGGAATTATTAATAATATTAAAATATTTATCCCATGTTTATTTTGATACTTTTCTAAACCAATTGTCATATCAGTATGACCATTAAGTGGCTTTTTAATATAAGTACCAAGAATACGGTCCCAAATGGATAAGTTAAATCCAAAGTTGCTATTGAGTTCAAATGTGTTTACAGAATGATGTACGCGATGCATATCAGGAGTTACCAAAAAATATCGGAGAATATTATCAACCTTTTTTGGTATTTGTATATTGGCATGATTAAACATTGCCATCCCATTTAAAATTATTTCAAAAAACAAAATTGGCAAAACTGGAACTCCCAATAAAATAATAAATATAAATTTAATACCTAATGAGAGAACTATTTCAACTGGATGAAACCTTAATCCAGTTGTTACATCTATATCCTTATCAATATGATGTATTTTATGAAATCTCCAAAACGCGGGGACTCTGTGAAAAATGACATGTTGGATGTAAATAATAAAATCAAGAATCAATATAGACAGAAAAAATATTAACGAGTCATTCATCGAAAAACTATTGAATAAACCCAAACTATTTTGCTCTGTCATGTGAGCTACGCCAATAGTTGAAAATGGAATTATTATAATCACTACAACATTATTTAATCCAATTAAACTCAAATTCGTCACCCAACGATGAAATTTATTATTTTGAAGTTTACGTTTTGGATTTAATAGTTCCCACGAAATAAGGATTATCAATAATATTAAAAA
>JABIHN010000025.1 GCA_018649625.1 Fidelibacterota bacterium
ATAGGTTAGTCTAGATTAAGTTACTTTAGATAATATAATGTTTAATGTTTTTTTTAAACCTATTTTTTTGAAAAATCACTTATATTGATGATTAATTTACAATGATAATGGGATAGATTCTTCATTTGGTCTCACAATTAGTGGAATTAACTTTACCATCTTTGTATTAAATATTTATCATCTATTTGGAGAGTTTATGTCTCAACAGAATATAAGTAAACATGAACAATCATTTATGTATCTTGTAGGTACATTTCAATCCAGTGCTTGGATTGCAATGGGAAAAATGAAAAACCCTATGACAGATAAAGTTGAACCGAATTTAGATCAAGCGTCATTTTATATTAACCTTTTAGATATGATGCAAACAAAAACGAAAGGAAACTTGACTGAATATGAGGAACAAATGCTCATTAATACAGTTAGCGAACTCAAATTGAATTTTATTGAAGAAAAGAAAAAGCTGGAAGAATCTGTTGAAGAGATTACTGACATAGTCAATGATTCAAAACCTGATGAAAAAAAACCTAATTCAAAAAAGATATCTGGAGAAAAGTAGCCTGTGATTCAACCTAATTATTTACGACTAAATCGAATTTTGGCAGGTGTCATATTTCTGATTTCATTTATTGTTTATTTTGACACAATGGCTCCTACAGTCTCTTACTGGGATTGTGGAGAATTCATTGCTGTTTCTCATACTTTGGGCGTACCTCATCCACCTGGAAGCCCTTTCTTTTTATTAATCGGCCGAGTTGCTTCGATGCTTCCTATCCATGAAGATATTGCATTTAGAGTAAATATCTTATCTCCTTTATCCAGTGCTTTCGCTGTGATGTTTCTGTATTTAATCATTGTTCAAGTTGTGGTTCATTGGCGTGGAAAATTGGTGAATATCCATGATGCATTGGTGGCGTTTGGTGGTGCAATTGTAGGGTCATTGGTATTTGCTTTCTCTGATAGTCACTGGTTCAATGCAGTGGAAGCAGAAGTCTATGCTTTAAGTACATTTTTTACGGCAATTGTTGTTTGGCTGATTTTACATTGGAGTGAAAAAGCAGATGAAAGGGGTCATGAACGGTACATTTTAATTATTGCCTATATGATTGGTTTAGCAACGGGTCTTCATTTATTAAATCTTCTAACGCTTCCATTTGTTGCTCTGATTATTTATTTTCGAAAATATAAATTTGAGTGGAAATCATTTGGGATTACTGTAGGAATAACAGGTGTCATCTTTTTTCTAATTCATAATGTAATTATTAAAGGTTTACCGAAAATTGCAGCGTCCATAGGAATTGGCGGAACGGCAATGTTGGTTCTAGCGGTCTTTGTTGGGATGGTTTGGGCTGTAATCAATCATAAACGACTCGCATCTGTGATGCTCACATCGATGGTTTTAGTGCTAATTGGATATTCAACTTATGCGCTTATTTTTATCCGTTCTAATCAGAACCCAGGGATTGATGAAAATGATCCTGAAACAGTTGAAGCATTTATTTCCTATCTTGAAAGAGAACAGTATGGAGATGTTGGAATATTTCCAAGAAGGTTTAAAGGAATTCCACCCATTCACGAAGTGGCAGGATATCCAAGCGGTCCTGGACGAAATCAATATTCTAGCGCACAAGAATCCAAATATAAAAAATACGCATCTGGAAAACAGTGGGATTATTTTTGGGATTATCAAATTCGAAAAATGTATAATCGGTATTTTTTATGGCAATTCGCAGGACGAGGACCTTCTGGCAATGAGAATGTAACTGCCATGGGTGCAAATAATAGAGAAGATGGAGTTGATTGGACGCAATTTGGATTGCCTCTTGCTTTTATACTCGGATTAATTGGAATGTTTTATCATGCATATCGAGATGAAAGAATGGCATTTGCTATAATGGCGTTATTTGTAATGACAGGATATGCGCTTATTCTCTATCTGAATCAAGACAACCCCCAGCCTCGCGAAAGGGATTATTCCTATGTTGGGAGTTTCTTTGCATTTGCTATTTGGATAGGAATTGGTGTATCAGCCATAAGTGAAAAAATTATTGACTACATTAATAATAAAGAATTGAGTAAACGACTTGTTATTATTGCGCTTGCATTACAAATTGTATTTGTGCCTATTGTAATGGCAAAATCCAATTACCATTCCCATGATCGTTCTGGCAATTTTGTTGCTTGGGATTATAGTTATAATCTTTTACAGTCTTGCGCGACCAATGGTGTTCTGTTTACTAATGGAGATAATGATACCTTTCCTCTCTGGTATTTGCAGGAAGTTGAAAAGGTTCGGACCGATGTGGCTGTAGTGAATTTGAGTTTATTAAATACGCCTTGGTATATTAAACAGTGGCGAGATAAACGTTCTAAAGATACACGTTTTATTAATTTAACAGATCGTCAAATTGACCAACTCACATCTAGTTTAACTCGATGGGAAAAACAAAAGGTAAAGGTTCCTGTTTACAATGACCCCGAAAATAAAGATGGATTCATTGAATGGGAGATGAAGCCTACTTATGGCGGTCAAGCTCTTCGAGTTCAGGATATGATGATTATGCGAATTATAAATGATGCGAAATGGCGAATTCCCATCTACTTTGCTGTTACAGTTTCTCAAAATAATAGAATTGGTCTTGGAGATTACTTGGATATGCAAGGACTTACATTTCAACTCAAAAGCCATAGAACCAATCCAATCGATGCTGAAAAAATGTATGGTAATCTTATGACAGATGTTGGATCTAAAGAATGGTCGACAGATTTTGACCAATCAATATTTAATGAGTCTAACAATTTAGATTATTTGAATTGGAGTCGTGATTATCAGCCGGGATATATGTTTAGAAATCTCGGGAACGATAATGTCTTTTTTAATAATCAAACTCAGCGACTTCTACAGAATTATCGAAGTGCATATATGCAGTTGGCTGTTACGTATTATATGGATTATCAGCTTGAAAATCGAAAGAAGAAAGGGAAGGATGAGTCAAAATTGTCTGAACTTCGCGATAAAATAATCATCACTTTGAATAAAATGAATCAAAATATTCCGGATCACACAATCCCGATTCAATCCGAAGAACTCCATTATCAAGTCGCACGGATTTATGGCGATGTAAACGATAAAGAATCAATGAGAGTTATTATGGAAAAATTGATTGATCGGAAAACAGGGAAGCCCACTAATCGTGTAGAATATGCAAACACATTTTACAAGGAACTCGATGATACTGAAACAGCTCTTGGAATTCTAGAAGAAACGCGTCTTCAATATCTTCAGATGGAAGGCATGGTAAAAATTCGAGGGTTTAATGATAAATCAATAACAAAAAGCCAATGGGCTCGTTGGCAAAAGGCATATCCAGAAGTTGTTTCTTCTCTTGTTTTTATTTATAGAAAAAATAATCAATTGATGGATGCCGAATTAGTTCTTTCTGATTGGGTAGATCGAAATCCTACCGATAAAAATGCAAAGAAAATACTCGATAATATTCGCTCAGGCGAATAAGTCGAAAGGGTCAAAATGACCGAAATCCAGCCAATGGTTTCAATAATCATTCCTCATTGGAATGGAATCGACGTTTTGTCGGAATGCTTAGACTCTTTGAAGAAATCGAGCTACAACTCATTTGAAATTATTGTATCGGACAATGCGTCTAGCGATGGAAGTCAAGCTTGGATAAAAGAGAATCATCCAGACGTAATTCTTCTAGAAAATGATAAAAATTATGGATATGCCGGCGGATGTAACCTTGGTGCAGATATAGCAAAAGGTGAATTTCTTTTATTTTTAAATAATGATACAGTTCAAGATTTTGATTGGATTCAACCTTTAGTAGAAAGAATGAAAAAAAATCCATCCATTGCAGCACTTCAACCCAAAATTCTTAATTATTATAAAAGAAATATTTTTGATTATGCTGGGGGAGCCGGAGGACATATTGATTTATTCTGTTTCCCATTTGCTCGAGGTAGAATATTCTTAGAACAGGAAGAAGATTCTGGACAATATGATTTTGCTAAAAAATGTTTTTGGGCATCAGGAACTGCTATGATGGTTAGAAAAAAAATATTTTTTGCAGCGGGGAAATTTGAAGAAATATTTTTTGCACACATGGAAGAAATTGATCTTTGTTGGCGACTACAAGCTATGGGACATGAAGTGTGGGCAGAGCCAGCGTCAGTGGTATATCATAAAAATGCCGTATCTCTCCCCATGCATTCTCATCGGAAATATTATTTAAATCACCGGAATTCTTTACTAATGTTATTTGGGAATTATTCCATTCCAGTTGCATTCTATGTTGGATTTATTCGACTTATGCTTGAGTTTGTTGCTTTAGGATATTCTATCATAAAAATGGATTGGAATCATGTAACGGGTATTTTGAGAGCTTTGGGTTGGATATTGATTCATCCCATTACAGTTATAAAAAAACGTTCAAGGTTCACTCAAGTTCGAAAGGTAAAAGATAAAATCATTATGAACGGAATGCTTAAAACATCTGTTGTATTAGCCCACTATTTAGGCGGAAAAAAAACTTATTTTGATATTGAATCCAAAGATTCTTGATATAAATCTCGCCGATCTGGATCTAGTTCTTTCATATCTTTTAATAATTCAATTCGTCCTAGCATGGATAAAAGTTTAGCTATTTTCTGTGATTGAACTTTAAGAAAATATTGGGTGTGGTTATCTCGCCCTACATCTTTCAATGAATGTTCAATCCCGTTTAACATTGTATTTATTTCGTCCAATGAACCTTCCATATCTCCATCGTTAAATAAATCCATAGAAACGTACCATGCTAAGCGCGCTTTCCTTAATCCAATATTTCGGTTTAATTTATCGACGAGGTTTATTCGAGCGCTCCACCCTTTTTTATAGTCAGATGCCGTTCCGCGAATGGCAATATCACGAGCTAATTCATAAGCAAGATTACCGCCTTTGAATTCATAAGTATCGATTTCACCTGCTAAAATTAGATTCGCATAAAAAGCAAGAAATCCGGATAAAGATTCAAAAAGAACAGGATCATAATAGAGATTGGTTCCTGAATTATAAATAAACTGGACGCTTTTATCAAAATATCGTAAATCGCTTCCATTGGAAAACAAAGCCTGGCAGTTGAATACTTTTTCATTTCCTTTGGCCGTAATCCCCTCGAATATTAGCTGGACATGAAGAGGGATAGTTAAGTCGCTATAAGCTTCATCCCAAGTAGTCGTGGTAAAAAAACGAATAATGTCATTTTCTAAAGTCAATATTTCTTGTTTTTCATCGCTTCGTAATAAGCGGCTATCAAAGTTTACATTAACAGATCCGAATTGTGCGGATGCATAAGAAATAAAAATTAGAAAAAGGGCTGTAATTCTATTTACCATGGTCTGAAATTGATAAGAGTAGAGACTGTTATCAAGCAAATAAATAAAAGGACTTCAACAAAAAAACAAGGCATTCTCTATGTTTCTAAGATGTCAAAATCTAGGTAATTTCGCCCCATGACAAATGTTAAAGAATTATTAAAATCGAATAAACATTCATCTGTTGTTTCTATTCTTGAAGCAGCTGGAAGATTAGGTAAGTCAGAAGGTCTAGAAGTTTATGTAGTAGGAGGATTCGTCCGTGACCTTATAATGGGGAATCCCCTGAATGATATTGACCTCATGACTGTTGGAGAAGGAATTCCGTTTGCGCGGAAACTTGCGGATGAATTAGGTGTAAAAAATATTGTTCCCTTCAAGAAATTTGGTACGGCGATGATCCCAAATAAAGAAATCCAAATTGAAGTGGCTACAGCTCGGAGCGAAAAATATGAGGATGATTCCCGGAAACCATCTGAAGTTGTTTATACAGATTTGAAAGGAGATTTACTTCGTCGGGATTTTACCATTAATGCCATGGCAATGGATATTCGTCCTGAAAATTTTGGAAATATTACCGATCCATTTGGTGGCATAGCTGATATTGAAAAAAAGACTCTACGAACGCCATTGGATCCAGATGCTACATTTTCAGAAGATCCACTTCGGATGATGCGAGCTGCATATTTTTCTTCTAAGTTAGGATTTACAATCGAGAATGAATGTAGATCATCTATAAAAAGGCAAGCACATCGAATTGATATTGTTTCATGGGAACGGATTCGAGATGAGTTTATGAAAATCTTAAAAACGAAGAAACCATCTGTGGGATTAGTTTTATTGCAAAAGACAGGTCTCATGAAAATAGTTTTTCCTGAAATTCACGTTATGTATGGCATCGAACAAACATCTGAATGGCATCACAAGGATATATTTGCTCACACACTTCAGGTGGTAGATAATGCCGCAGAATTAACCCCTAAAATGGAAATTAGGTTTGCAGCATTGGTTCATGATATCGCTAAGCCGAATACACGGCGTATTGATAAAAAGAGAGGGTATACATTTCATGGTCATGATGCGGTTGGCGAACGTATGTTGAATCATGTAGCAAGCCGTATGAAATTGTCTAATAATCTAAAAAGTTATTTAAAAAAATTGACATTATTACATCTCCGTCCTATTGTTTTGGTAAAAGATATTATTACTGATTCTGCTATTCGTCGTTTGATGGTTTCCGCTGGTGAAGACTTGGATGATTTAATGATTTTATGTCGAGCGGACATCACAACTAAAAATCCGAATCGTGTTAAACGGTATTTAAGAAATTTTGAGAACGTTGAAGAAAAAATGGAAAATGTGATTGATCGAGACGCAATGAAAGCGTTTCAATCTCCTGTTCGCGGAGCTGAAATTATGGCAATTTGTGGATTGACAGAAGGTAGGAAAGTCGGAGAATTAAAAGAAGCAATTGAAGAAGCCATTTTAGATGGAAAAATTGAAAACACATATGACGCTGCCAAAGAGTATCTCATGCAGATTATTTCATAAGTATTTGTGTCATAATAATTGAAAGTTATAAGAAAAAATCTTTTAAAAAATTATATGGCAACTTTTATCATTTAATGGCGTCAAAGGACAGGAATACTTTAATCATATGAAAAAAATATTATTACTCCCCTTATTTTCAATTCTAATAGCTCAGGGCTATAATTTAGAAGATTGTATTGAAATTGCATTGGAAGGGAAAAACTCGCTTCAATCAGCAAAGTTAAATGTTGTTTCTGCAGAAAAGGGAGTAGTGGGGTCTTTTAGTGGACTCTTGCCATCTGTGAATGCGTCAACGGGAGCTGGTCGAACACACTTCCCGGAAAGAGATAATTATTCGGTGGATGCGGAGTCATATGATATTGATACTAGTCAGGTTAATTATTTTGATAATATGTCCGCTGGTATTTCATTAAATCAAACTATTTATGACGGTGGTCGTTCTTGGAATAAAGTGAAACAGGCAAAATCTCAGCTAGGAATTGCAAAACAGAACCATCGATCCACTAAAACTCGAGTGATTCAAAATGTAATTAAATCCTACTATGGTTTGCTTCAAGCTCAGCAGTTATTTGATGTTTCAGAGCAAAATCTAGAAATGTCTAATCAACAAATTTCATTGGTTCAAAAGCAATACGATCTTGGTGTTGTTAAACGGACAGATTTATTAAAAGCACAAGTTTCTTTAGGCCAAGCTCGCGTTGGTGTTTTAACTAAAAAAACCACTTTACAAAATGCGCGACGTGTTTTATTTAATGATATGGGAATGCAGGATTTTGGCCAACCCATCACAGCAGTTGAAAAAGAATGGATTGCCCCGCAGCTCCCAACAAGCTCTGAAGTATTAAGTTTTTTAAAAACACAAAGTCCGGCATTACTTATTGCTCAAGCTCAAATAAATCTTGGTGATATTTCTTATCAAATGGTAAAAGGGTTAAGGCTTCCATCGTTGAATTCATCAGTGAGTTATTCCGCTAATGGACAAAATAGTGAAGTGCTTATGGAATCTTTAAAAGATGATTGGTCACTTGGATTAAACTTTTCAATAAGTATTCCTATCTATACGGGAAATGCATTATCCGCCCAACAATATCAGGCAAAACTTTCAAAACAGCAATCTGAGTATAATTATATTACCTTATTAAATGATTTACGAGTTCAAGCGGAACTTATTAGAGAGTCTTTAAAAAATTATTCTGAAATTATTCCATTAAATCAAGCCGTTGTGGCTTCTGCTGAAGAAGATTTAAATTTAGCTCAAGAGCGATATAGTCTTGGGTCAGCAACTATTTTAGAAGTATTGGATGCACAGGTTTCTCTGATTCGATCCAATTCAACCTTAATTAATACCATTCATGATGCTCGGATGCAAGCTGCAAATTTGAAAGCACTATTAGGTACGCTGGATCTTGAATACAAAATCAAAGAAAAAGAATAATGTTAAACTATATTAAAAATAAAAAAGTATGGATTCCTTTAGGTATAATCATTCTAGTTGGGGTTGGATTGTGGATGAAATTTTCGCCGAAAGATGAAGAGTTGTTTGTACAGGCAGAAGATGTCATTCGCCGGAATATAATTCATAAAGTAAATGCTAATGGGAAAATTCAACCGGAAGAAGAAGTTCAAATATCTTCTACTATCACTGCATGGATAACATCTATTACAGTTGCAGAAGGCGATACTGTTCAACCGGGACAACTTCTTATTTCATTAGATGAAAAACAGTATCTTGCCGCTTATAACCAAACAATGTCAGGTGTAAAATCTGCGGAAGCACACTTAAAACAAATCAAAGCACAAAAACAAAGAACGGAATCTTTATTTGAAAACAAACTTATATCAAAACAAGAATTAGAACAAATCGAAGCTTCATTTGAGTTGGCATCTAGTCAGGTGGATCAAGCAAGATCATCACTTGAATCTCGAGAAGATGAATTATCAAAAACAAAACTGTTAGCGCCGGCATTTGGAATTGTTACAAGTTTAACCAAAGAAGTAGGGGAAATGGCAGTGGGCGGAATGTTTAACCCGGGAGTGGTTATGACCATTGCTGATTTAACTCGCATGGAAGTTTTGGTGGATGTAAATGAGAATGATGTCGTCACAGTAATGGTCGGCGATACGGCAGAAATTGAAGTGGATGCATTTCCGGATACGATTTTTTTTGGCATTGTAAGTGAAATTGCTCACACAGCAAAATCTAAAAATTTAGGTAGCCAGGAACAGGTTACAAATTTTAAAGTTAAAGTGAGAATGTTCAATCCGCCAGGAAGTATTCGTCCTGGAATGAGTAGCACAGTTAATATTATTACTGAAATAAGAAAGGATGCTATTTCAATACCAATTCAATCTTTAACTGCTCGATCAGAACATTATGCAACTCAGGAAAAAAAATCAGACAAAGAGAAAAACCGTCGCGGAAAAAAAGGAAATAAAAAAATGGAAATGTCGGAAAAATCCGGATCCAAAAAAGAAGGCGGATGGAAGAGAGATAAAATGATAGAAGTTGTATTTATTTTAAAAAATGATTTTGAAGGTGATGTTGCACCCAAAGGTAAAAAGTATGCTATTGTTATCCCTGTGGAAGTTGGTGTAGATAGTGAAACACATTATGCTGTTAAAACAGGTGTTTCTGAAAATGATCGTATTGTGACGGGAAGTTATAAAGCTATTAGTCGAGAGCTTCAACATGGATTGCTCGTATCCATAGAAGAAAATTTTGGACAAAATAGTATGGAGAATTAACAGAATGTCTGTCATTTCTCTGAAGGATATTTTTAAAATATATAATGTAGGTGGCGAAGAAGTTCGGGCTTTAGACGGTGTTGATTTAATCATTGGAGAAAATGAATATTTAGCAATTATGGGGCCATCTGGTTCAGGTAAATCTACCCTTATGAATATGATTGGATGTTTAGATACACCTTCTTCCGGTATTTATGAATTTGAAGGAGAAATGGTTCATGAAATGGATGATAATCAGTTAGCATCCATTCGAAATCGTAAAATTGGATTTGTGTTTCAAACTTTTAATCTGTTGCCAAAAGCAACGGCACAGCATAATGTAGAAATTCCATTAATTTATGGGAATGTGAAACGAAGCAAACGTCAATCCATGGCTATCGCTGCATTAGAAAGTGTGGGGCTGGGAGATCGAATGCATCATAAACCAAATGAACTTTCTGGAGGACAGCGCCAGCGAGTTGCCATTGCAAGAGCTTTAGTAAATAATCCATCTATTATTTTAGCTGATGAACCTACGGGAAATTTAGATTCGAAAAGTGGACAGGAAATTATGGCTATTTTTGACTCTCTATATCAAGCCGGAAATACCATTATTTTAGTGACTCATGAAGACAATATTGCAAAGCATGCAAACCGAACAATCCGTCTTTTAGATGGAAAAATCAAAGAAGATATTTCCAAACTGTCCTGATGTTTTCACTCTTTTTCGAAAACTTATATATTTCTGTTTCATCTGTTTTGGCAAACAAAATGCGATCACTTCTGACAGCGTTGGGAGTTGTAATTGGAATATTAGCCGTTACGCTGATGGGCACACTTATTTCAGGATTAGATAGATCATTTGAAAAAAGCATGGAATTTTTAGGTAAAGATGTAGTGTATATCCGAAAATTTGAATGGTTTGGAAGTAAGGAATGGTGGGAAATACGGAATCGCCCAAATATTGATGTGAAGCATGCTGAAGTTTTGCGGAACCGTTCTCAATTTGCTCAATATGTGGCTCCAGTCTCCGATTGGCAAACATCTATCAAAAGAGGTGATAAAGATATTAATGGAGTTAGAATTACGGGAACGACTGATGAATATGCTATGATTTCTACTGCAGAAATTGATATTGGACGGTTTTTTTCAAATTCCGAAAGTCATTCGGGTGCTCGCGTTGCGGTCATCGGAAAAGATATCAAGGATGCTCTATTTGAAGATGAAAGTTCTATAGGGAAAAAACTAAAAGTTGGGAATTATATATTTAGGGTTATTGGAGAAGTTGAAAAACAGGGGAAATTCCTTGGAATGTTCAGTTTAGATAAACAGATAATTATTCCGTTAGGCACTCATGAACGATTGTTTACACGGCGCGGTTGGACAGGTATTAATGTAAAGGTGAATGAAGCAGATTTAGGCGATGCCACAGAAGAATTGACTGCAATGATGAGACAATTACGTCATGTACGCCCAACTCAAGATGATAATTTTGCTCTTAACCGTCAGGATCCCTTTAAAGATCAATATTCCATGATAAAGCTAGCTATTGGCGGAACAGGATTATTTATTACAATTTTATCATTGGTTGTTGGTGGAATCGGAATTGCTAATATTATGTTTGTAACTGTAAAAGAGCGAACTCGGGAAATTGGGACAAGAAAAGCATTGGGCGCGACACCTAAAATGATTCTAACACAATTTCTTATGGAATCAGTTATCATTTGTTTATTTGGGGGCTTGTTAGGATTGGGATTGGCTTGGGGTGGAAGTTTAATTATAAATCAATATTTTCCTTCGGATATGCCAATGGGTTTAGCTTTGGTTTCCTTGGGATTGTCAATGGTTGTGGGAGTAATATCTGGATTAGCTCCATCCTATAAAGCAGCTAAATTAGATCCAATTGATGCATTGCGATATGAATGATTTTCTCAAATGCTTAGGCACTTATGCGGTTTTATGTAAAAATAATATTTTGAAGAATGAGAAGGCTTGAACTCAAACAATACGAATGAAAAAAGCATCTCACTTTAAAAACACATTAAGAGAAAGTTTTAGAATGGCTTTGCAAGCGATTCGGGATAATAAACTGCGATCAATTCTTACCTTGCTAGGAATAACCATTGGTGTTTTTTCGGTGATTGGTGTTATGACAGCTATTCGCACATTAGAATCATCAGTTCAATCAGGGCTAAATGTTTTTGGAACCAATGCATTTAATATTAGTAAACGCCCTTCAATTCAATTTGGTCATGGAGGTCGGTGGAAGTATCGAAATCGTCCCAATATTACGTATCAGCTTTATCAAGATTTGAAAGATAGAGCAACTTTACCGCTTCATGTGAGTGCTCAAGATTCCAAATATGGCGCAACTGTAAAGTATAAAGATGAACAAGCGACAAAAAAGATTGTTGTGATTGGCGCGGATGAATTCACCGTTAAAACCATGAATACCGATATCAGTGATGGTAGAAATTTTAGTCCGGATGATGTGCGCCAATTGAGAAAAACAGCAATTATAGGGAAAGATGCTATCACTCAATTGTTTCCATATGAAGATCCATTGAATAAGCAGATTACCATTAATGGTGTAAAGTTTCGAATTATTGGAATTATTGAAGAAAAAGGTGCCATGTTTGGAGAGAGTCAAGATAATATGGTGGCAATTCCATTATCCACTCACCTTCAAATGTTTGGAAGTCGACATCGGGATATCGAAATTACAGTATCGGCACCATCAGAAGAATTGTATGATAAAACACGAGATGAAGTTATAGGGATTTTACGAACATTAAGAAAGGTGCCACCCGGAGAACCCAACAATTTTGAATTAACATCTAATGAAGAAATTTTGAAAGAACTCGCTCCATTTACAAATGGAATAAAATTGTTTGCTTTTTCTGTTAGCGTAATTGCGCTTGTTGTTGCAGGAATTGGAATTATGAATATTATGCTGGTGTCTGTATCGGAACGAATTAAGGAGATTGGCATTCGGAAAGCTGTCGGTGCCACACGACGTGATATTTTAACTCAATTTTTGACTGAAGCTGTATTCTTAAGTGAATTTGGCGGAATTGCAGGGATTATTTTAGGTGTAGCCGGTGGTAATGTTGTGGCCGCTATATTTAATATTCCAGCTGTAATTCCTTTAGATTGGGCATTTATTGGTTTGGCAGTCTGTTCTGTTATTGGAATTGGGTTTGGTATTTACCCGGCTTGGAAAGCTGCAAATATGGATCCGATTGAATCGTTAAGGTATGATTAATAATATATTCAATAATTAGAATATTGGATTCATTGAAAATCCATGAGCGCCTCTTCTAATTTTATACATATTAGAGTTATATAAATTATAGAATAAATTTTCTCTTTTCGATTTGGGTTTGTAAATTTCATAGCAAAAACCATGCCTATTTTATTTTTATGTTCTTTTTTTATTTATATCCATACTGAGTTTCAAATAGAAACAATTATGGATGTCCTAGGCGTGTCTCTGTTAAGCGCGAAGGGTTTTCAAATTTAATGATAGTTGGTGTCATCCCAGCTCGTTTGGCTTCAAGTCGTTTTCCTAAAAAGATTTTAGCGCCCTTGGCGGGAAAACCCATGGTGGTCCATGCAGTTGAGCAAGCTCTTAAATCTAAAAGGCTTGATAAAGTTATTTTGGCCATTGATTCTGAAGAGACAAAGGAAGCATTGTCAGAATTTGATTTTGAAATTATGATGACGAGTTCAAATCATATTTCAGGGACAGATCGTGTTGCTGAAGTAATTAAAAATATAGATGATGCTGAAATTGTCATCAATATTCAAGGGGATGAACCACTTACAGATCCCAATATCATTGATGGTTTAGTTGATACTTTTAAAGATCCAAAAGTACACATGTCAACGGTAGTCAGCCGAAAATTAACCGTGAGTGATTTACTAAACCCCAATATTGTAAAAGCAATTTTAGATGAAAAATCCAAAGCTGTAGAATTTAAGCGAAATATTTTTGATTTAGAAATTGGGGGCGTCTATAGACATCTTGGTATGTATGGATTTAGACGAAATGCATTATTTCATTTTACAAGTTTAGAACCATCTAAGCGAGAACTCGAGAGGAAATTGGAACAAATGCGAGCCTTAGATAATGGCCTACCGATTCATGCTTTAATTACAAATGGAAATCATTGGGCAGTGGATACAAAAAAAGATTTAATTGAAGTTGAAAAGATGATGAATTATTCTCAAAAACAACCCATTGAAAAGGATGAATAAATGAACAAAAGTATCCCAACAAAATATATTTTTATTCTTGGCGGTGTTATGTCTGGATTAGGTAAAGGGATTGCTGCATCTTCAATAGGATATTTATTAAAGCAAGCCGGGGTTAAGGTTACAATTTTGAAATTAGATCCCTATTTGAATGTGGATCCCGGAACAATGAATCCGTATCAACATGGAGAAGTATTTGTCTTAGATGATGGTTCAGAAACTGATTTGGATTTAGGGCATTATGAACGATTTATTGATGTAAATATGATTAAAAACAATAATGCTACAGCAGGCCAAGTTTATTCTACTGTTTTGGATAGAGAACGAAAAGGTGAATATCTTGGTGATACTGTTCAAGTGATTCCCCATATAACGGATGAAATAATTAATCGGATTAAAGCAGTCAATCAACCAAAAAAATATGATGTAGTTATTTGTGAAGTGGGTGGAACTGTTGGCGATATTGAGAGTCTTCCTTTTATGGAAGCCATTAGACAATTATCATTAGAAGTGGGATATCATAATCATATGATTGTTCATGTGACATTACTACCCTACGTAAAAGCTAGTGGTGAGTTGAAATCAAAACCCACTCAACATTCTGTCATGAAATTACGAGAAATTGGTCTGACTCCGGATATGATTTTTTGTCGATCAGAGCATCCTATTGAACAATCAGTTCGAGATAAAATTGCATTATTCTGTAATGTTCTACCGGACCATGTGATTGAAGGATTGGATGTCCCAACTATTTATGAAGTTCCTCTTTTGATGCATGAGCAAAATGCTGGAGAATTGATTAATGAACGACTGAATATAGAGAAGAAACCCCATTTAAAAGAATTAAGACAATTCATTCATAATTATAAAAATCCGAAGCATGAAATCACAATTGCCATGTGTGGTAAATATACAGAATTGATTGATTCTTATAAAAGTGTCATGGAAGCATTTGTTCATGCTGGTGTGGAAAATAATGCTCGAGTGAATGTAAAATGGATACAGACTGAAAAAATTAAAGATAATAAGTCAGCTCAAAAAGCGTTTAATGATATTGATGGGATTTTATTGCTTCCAGGTTTTGGATCGCGAGGTGGTGAAGGGAAAATTCGTTCATCACAATATGCGCGGGAAAATAAAGTTCCTTTTTTGGGGATTTGTCTGGGGCTTCAATGTGCCGTCATCGATTTTGCCCGAAATGTTTGTGGAATGAAAGGTGCCAATTCTACAGAATTTAATAAAAATACGAAATTCCCGGTGATTGATTTGATGGAATCTCAACGTGCCATCAAAATTAAAGGTGGCACCATGCGTCTTGGCGCTTACGATTGCAAGATCAAAACGGGAACCAAAACGTTTGCAGCATATCGAAAGAAAAATATTTCTGAACGCCATCGTCATCGTTATGAGGTAAACAATCGTTATCGTAAAAAATTAGAAAAAAATGGACTGGTTTTTTCTGGTGTGAATGAAGATTTGGGCGTGGTGGAGGCAGTCGAAATTCCAAATCACCCATGGTTTGTAGCAGGACAGTTTCACCCGGAACTCAAAAGCAGGGTGAATAAAGCGCATCCGCTTTTTCGAGAATTTATAAAGGCAGCAGTGAAAAATAAATCATGAAAATAGTTATACTATTTACATTAATATTATTTGTTTCATGTTCATTATTTCAAAATGAAGAAGATGAAATCCCACCTAAAAATGTCCGTGAAATGGAGTGGGAAATAATGGATACGGTTAA
>JABIHN010000026.1 GCA_018649625.1 Fidelibacterota bacterium
CTGGGGATTTATGAAGGAAATTGACCCAAAAGACAAACCTGCTTTAACAGCCCTGTCTTTGATTTTAAAAGATAAAATTGTTTTTGATATTCGAGAGAAACAAGGCATGGCTTACAGAATGCATGCTGGCATTTCATTGATAAAGAATATAGCTTTATTTTCTATCAACTTTGGCACTCGCCCAGAAAACGTGGATGTGCTTGTTCCGCAATTCCCCGGATTTTTCTCACTGAAAATGCTGAATGACGTTGATGATGCTTCCCTAGAAAAATCGGTAAATATGTATTTAGGGCGTATGATGTTTCGCAGGCTTTCCAGTATCAATCAAGCCTACTATTTAGGACATTCGCTTTATTTTGATAACGATATAAATTCAGACGCAGAATTTTTAAATGGATTAAAAGCTGTATCGTTGGACGACGTAAATCGGGTGGCAAAAAAATATATGGATGGGGAAAAACCAATTTCTATTATTGTTAGATAAAAATAGTATGTTTATTAAAATATTGTTATTCATTTCATTGTTTTTTTGCTTTCCACTTTGGGCAGAAGTTGGTTCAACCAATCTTGAACTCAATAAAGAAAAACTTTCAATGCCGAACAATTCGAATATAAATATTCGTGATTACTACAGTGGAAAAGGTGGAAAGGGTGGTGATATGCTTTATATTGCCGATATAATCACCAATCTCAATGATGCTTTTTCTTTTAACGTTTCAGTCCCCAATGATTCATCTTTGTACGGTACCCTATCTGGAAAAGAAATCCCTTATATAGGGTTTATTCTTTATCCCACAACTGAAACGAATAAACGACCTGATTACAAGGAACCTTTAGGAACCATTTTACCTCATATGCAAAAAGTAGGAGAACCACCTATTTTTAAAAATGACAAAAAAGATTATCCTCTTATTATATATTCTCATGGGTCAGGTGATCATCCTCTATGGTTATTATCGACACTTTCTGGACTTGCAGAAAATGGTTATATCGTTGCCGCCTTATTTCATGGCGATAAACGATTTAAAAGTATGATGAGTGACCTTAATGCTTTACAGACTATCGCACTTCGCCCTTTATCCATAAAAACAGCAATTGATGTATTACAAAATAATTCTCCGTTTTCTAATCATATAAATTTTAATCAGATTGGTACTCTTGGTTTAAGCTTAGGTGCATCTACAACGATGGCCATTATGGGCGGTAAAATTAATGGACCAAACAAAAGCACTCAACGGACAGCAATTGATTCAAGGATCATTGCTTCTGCAAATTTAAACCCTTGGTTAGGCAATAACGGGTTTTCCCTTTTCGGCGAAAATTATTCAGGGATTAACGGTGTTGTAAACCCTTACTTGGCTTTAGTTGGAACAAAGGATAGGGCAGCACCATTCCAAGTAACACGTGATATTATAAGTAAACTTGGTGGACCAAAATATATGATTGGGTTTACGGATGAAGGACATGGATTTAGCGATGAAGCAATGATGATTTCAAGAACTTGGATTCAGATATTTTTTGATGCTTATGTCAAAAATGATGAAACGCAATTTAAACGAATTACAACAATGAAATCTGTAAAAGGGGATATTGAGAATTTTATAGAAATTCCATATCAGCAGGACAATTAACAATTAAGAGGCCAGTAAATTTCTATGAAACATATTTTAATTATATCATTTCTATTTCTCATTTCGTGCAAAGAAACAAATGTTTCAGTTGTAGAATTTGAATCTCATCATATCCAGCTAAATATCAATGTGGATAATCATTCTGCCAAACTTTCTGATTCCGGGAAAATGAGAGTATCCAAAGGTTGGAATCTATTTACACTAAATGGTTTTGTTGACATCCATTCTTTTAATATCGATGACATATTAATTGAATATCAATCCTTTTCTTCCAAAGAACCTTCCAATATCCCGATTCAATTCAGGGATAAAATTCCATCAGGGAATCCTCACGAAGAAGAACAAATTATCGCTTTTCAATCAAAGTCAGCCGATATAAAATCATTTTCCATTTCCTATTCGGGAACATTTTATGAAAATGTAGAAGATGTTCATTTTTCCAACGAAAATGTGGGTCGGGAAGTCACTGCAACTATTTCTGAGCAAGGCGCATATTTTAGTCCTGCAGCTACCTACTATCCTATGGGAAATGAATCCATGGCTAGCTTTAAACTCACGGCAAATATTCCTGAAATTTGGGAATCTATCAGTGATGGCAATCGCTTGTCCAACGAAACAAAAAATGGGCGAAAAATTCAATCTTGGGGAAACCCATTCAAGAATGATGGTAATATGTTTATGGCAGCGCCATTCGTAACAAAGTCCACATGGGTAGATGATATTGAAGTTGCCTGTTATTTCTTTGAAGCTGATACAGGATTGTTTGATCAATATCTTCCTGCGACGGCTGGATATATTCGTCAATACTCTGAATTAATTGGCCCATACCCATACGAACGTTTTACCGTAGTAGAAAATTTCTTTCCTACAGGATATGGCATGCCGGCTTGGACACTATTAGGGCAACAAGTGATTCGTCTTCCCTTTATTGTTTTTACATCACTAGGACATGAAGTTCTTCATAATTGGTGGGGAAATAGTGTTTATGTAGATTATGATCGAGGAAATTGGTGTGAATCCGCTACAGTTTATGGTGCTGATTATAGATATAAACTGAAACGATCTCCGGATGCAGCCAAAACATATCGCAAAGATATTTTAAAACAATATGTGAATTATGTAACGGAAGAAAATGATTTTCCTATTCGTAAGTTTGTCAATCGCACCAGTCCTGAAACTCGAACCATCGGTTACAATAAAGCCATGATGGTCTATCATATGATTGAAGAAGAAATAGGAACAGAACCATTTTTTGATGCATGGAAATTGGTAAACACCAAACATCAAGAACAGAGAATATCTTGGGAAGAATGGGTCACTGCATTTGAAGAAACATCCGGAAAAGATTTGAATCATATTATTCCACAATGGATCAACCAAGAAGGTGCACCAATTTTAGATTTAAAAATAAACGATGCGTCAGATGATTTTATTGATTTCACTCTGTTTGAAAAGAGTGGGCAAAACTATCGTTTGGAAGTTCCTATTCATTTTGACAGTGGTTTTGATACAACTGTTGTTTTGAGTTCTCCTTCTTCAACTTTTTCTATGAAATTATCAAAAAAAGCAAACTCCATTTCAGTTGACCCGGACTTGCATTTATTCCGTCGACTTTATCCTGTAGAAATTGAGCCTATTCTTTCGGCTGCATTAGGGAATAAGAATAAACTATTTTTCACGAATGATAACCCTGAACATTTTCAAACATTTGGGAATAATGTAACTGAAAGTGATGTTACCATTCTTACTACAGAAAATATTTCTACCCAAAATAAAACTAGTTTACCCATTATTTTAAATTTGAAAGAATTGCCGGTATTTTTAACCGAACGCATCCAAGTCACCGATGAAACAATTACAATTGGTGGAAAGGATTATCCCAAATCCGGACATACATTTATATTGACAGGAAAAAATTGGAATGGATTTAAAAATATGTTGGCTATCGTATCAAGTGATTTAGAATCATTACCCCGTATCGGGCAACTGGTTCCCCATTATGGGAAATATTCTTATCTCGTTTTTAAAGGATCAAAGAATGTTGGTAAAGGACAATGGGCTGTTGGCAATTCTCCTTTAATCAAAAGCTTAAATGATGATGGCGTGACTGGTGTTAGCGTACAAAAAGTTATTGAATCATTTTCACCAGCCTTCTCTGCGGATAGAATGATGGAAGCTGTTAATTTTCTAGCGGATGATAAACTCAAGGGTCGTGGTATTGGGACTCAAGAAATTGATATGGCTGCAAATTATATTGCTAATAAATTTGAAGAATATGGATTGAAACCAGGAAGTGATGAAGGATCATTTTTTCAAAAATGGACACAAGATGTTTTAGATAAAAAAGAAATTAAATTACAAAATGTGATTGGGCTTATACCCGGGAAAAACACAAATCTATCTGAAGCTGTAGTGATATCTGCACATTATGATCATTTGGGAACTGGGTGGCCTAATGTTAAAAAAGGGAATAATGGTAAAATCCATAATGGAGCTGACGATAATGCAAGTGGTGTATCAGTTATGTTAGAGCTCGCTAAAATATTTGGAGAATTATCAAAACCATCACATACTATTATATTTGTTGCTTTCACTGCTGAAGAATCGGGTCTTGTTGGTTCTCGTTATTTTGTTAATAATTACAAAAAGTACTCATTTTCAGCCAATTTAAATATTGATACAGTGGGTCGTTTATTTGATAATAAATTGATGGTACTTAATAGTAATTCTGCTGCTGAATGGAAATATATTTTTATGGGCATTAAATATTCTGCAGGGATTGAAACAGCAATCATTCCACAAGACTTAGATGCCAGCGATCAAATGGCATTTATTGAAAAAAGGATTCCAGGTGTTCAATTATTTTACTCAGGTATAGGTTCTGATTATCATGTCCCAGAAGATGATGCTCATAAAATTGATCCAGCTGGATTGGTTAAGGCAGCAACCGTTTCATACGAAGTTTTAAAATATCTTGCTGGAAGAGAAGAGCCCATGGCTTTTAAAGGTACAATGAAAGATGGTCATTCTCAATCCCCATCTATAAATAAAAAATCAGGGGAACGGAAAGCATCAACTGGCATCATGCCTGACTTTACATTTTCAGGTCTTGGTGTGAAAATTTCCGGCTTATCTGAAGACTCTCCTGCTTCAAAATCTGGATTATTACTTAATGATATAATCATCAAGTTTGATGGAAAAACAGTCAACAATTTAAAAGAATATTCAAACTTGTTAAAGGAACACAAACCAGGTGATACTGTTACTTTTACTATAGAGCGTGAAGGTAAAAAAGAAGAAATAAACCTTACCTTAAGCGAAAGGTAAATTATTACTAATATTATCTAAACCACAAAATATTAATTCGACATGGTTTGACTATAGCTGTTATTATTAATCCTTTAATATTTTATTTATGCATATTCCTTTCCACTATTAATCCCCCTTTACTATCTGGACTCATTTTTTACTGTTTATTATTTGGAATAATAAAAACTAACCTGTATATTTACTATTGAGATTTAGTCTCATTAGCGTATGCATGAAAAAGATGATTTGACAATACAATTTCTATCAATTATATTTCACGTAGTTCGTTGGTGGTATTTGCAAAATTGGTATGATGGTCATACCAATTCTATTGAAAAATCACTCACCAATTTAATCAACCTAAAAAAGGAGTTACTAATGAAAGGAAAGATATTTTTAACTTTCATGATTGCTATCACAGCAGGTAGTAATCTAATTGCGTCTGAAATAACAGATGCTTTCACATCAGATGGACCAGAAATCGTATGGACCTACATGTGGGCAGATAGTATGTCGTCTCCCATGCTCGGTGTAGAAGATGCTTCCGCTCCAAGTGGTGATGGATTTGCTGGTCAAATGAATATTGACTCAACCTATGCATCC
>JABIHN010000027.1 GCA_018649625.1 Fidelibacterota bacterium
ACTTCGCAAGGTTGCTCGTGATTTAGTTGAAGAAAAAGCCAGTAAGTTTAAAATTAACAAAACTAAAGTTGGTGAATATTTAGGGGCTCCCAAATTCCATTCCGAATTAGCAGAACGTGCAACTCAGCCAGGTGTAGTTACGGGCTTAGCATGGACAGCCGCTGGTGGTGATATTCTATTTATTGAATCAACAAAAATGAAAGGGAAGGGGCGCCTTACATTAACGGGGCAACTTGGTGATGTGATGAAAGAATCTGCTACGGCGGGACTCACTTTTGTTCGCTCACGCGCCGATGAATTTGGCATTGATTTAGATTTTAATGAAATAACTGATATTCATATTCATGTTCCTGCAGGTGCGATTCCAAAAGATGGACCTTCTGCGGGTGTAAGTATGGTTACATCTTTAGTTTCATTATTGACTGGAATTCCAGTTAAGGCAAGAGTGGCTATGACGGGAGAAATTACATTAAGAGGTCATGTGCTTCCAATTGGAGGAGTTAAAGAAAAAGTAACTGCCGCACATCGTGCTGGAATTAAAGAAATAATTTTACCGGACCATAACCGGAAAGATTTAGAAGATGTTCCAGAGCATGTTGCGAAAGATTTGACTTTTCACTTTGCCAAAGAAATAACAGATGTTTTGAAAATTGCAGTTCCTGATGTATTTAATGATAGAAAAAAAACTAATAATTCTAAAAAGAAATAGGTAATATTCGCGCTGATATTTAGGGCGATTAGCTCAGTTGGTTAGAGCACTGCGTTTACACCGCAGGTGTCGGGAGTTCGAATCTCTCATCGCCCACTAAGTCAATTAATTTTGGCTTATAACACACCTTAATAAAGATAGAGGAAACAAATGCCAGAAACAAAACAAGGAACCGTTAAATGGTTCAATAATTCTAAAGGCTATGGTTTTATCGAATGTGAAGGTTCTAAAGACCTTTTTGTTCATATGAATGAAATTTTGATGGACGGCTTCAAAACGCTTTCTGAAAATCAAAAAGTCGAGTTTGAAGTTGGTGATGGACCTAAAGGCCCTGTTGCTACACAGGTAAAACCTTTATAGTTCAACCCTAGGATTAGTTAAAAGCCATCTGTCGTAAGGCAGGTGGCTTTTTTTTTATATTTATATCCAAAAATCAAAAGTAGGTTACTATAGAATCATTTTAGTAAACCATCTTAAATTGTTTTGATAAAATGAATCATTTTTACAAAACCCTACAAATAATTATTATTTTGAATTTTATCTATTCGGAAGAAATAAAAGATAATAATTCAATTCAAACAGATCTATTCAAATATTCTACTTCTGGTAAAATCGGCGATAATCCATTCCCGACTAACCCAATGAATGACCGTGCTATTGGATATTTACTACAAGGAAAAGCCCAAGCTGCTATTTCAAATTATGGGAATATTATTAACTGGGATGAACATCCTATGGGAATTTGGAATGAATATTCTTATTTACCATCAGTTGCTTTTTTATCGGGGGTTCCGGGTCAAAAATATTCTCATGAAATTAGTTGGACTCACATTGAAAACATTATAGACAATAATGGAATCACGCAATATGGTATTTGGGAATCTGGAGAAGCTTATGATCTTTGGTTTGAAAATGGAGATACAAATTTTGTAGGAATTGTATTTGATTCTGATAATGATTTTGGCCGATGGGAGCCGGATAGTATTTCTAAAAAACTATCAAAAGAATATTTTGATGCTCCTTATCAATGGTCTATCAATGATGAAACTAAAACAATATCTTTATCTGCATTTGAAGAATTGAATCCAAATTCTTCAACAGCTCGAATAGGTTTTATTTATCCTTGGGCTTTACGGCCTAAATTGATTCGTAGAGAAGATCAATTTGATTTTTATAATTATGGAAAAGATTTGAATGAATGGACTGATGATGATGAATATATGTATTATGGATATAACGTAGCAGAATCTTGGTTATCACGAATTTCGGGTTCAACAAATGGTGAATGGCATGCTTCAACCATGGCGCGCGTGAATACGCATAATACAGAGGTGTCAAATGGCGAAATATTTGGTAACACTTATGTTACAGATCCAGATGATACTTATCCATTATTAGCGCATAGTGCTTTTACAGATACATGGCCGATTCGATTTAATGAAACAAGTGGGGAAAAAGAATCTTTTTGGCCAGGATGGTGGGCTCAAGATTATAATATTACATTGCCAGGGTGTACCCAATCTAGAAAGGATCCGAAATGTTGGGAAGACGTACCTGGCAGGTTTATCTCAGATATGGAAGTTTATATGGAATTTGATGATAGATGGGCGCATCGTGGGAATATGGTAGATACCAATGACGAATATGAACAAACTGGTTATCCCATGGGTTTAAAAGTAAGGATGGAAGCCCATTCATATGGAGTTTCTTATGCCGAAGATATATTATTTGTTACTGTTAAGGTTAGAAATGAAAGTGGTGATTGGTGTGCTGAAGATGAATATGGACAACCAATCTATGATGAGTTTGGAAATCCTAAATGTGGTGAAGGTATGATAATGCCTGATGGAACTAAAATAAATAATGGGAAAGGATTTAATTATCAAGGAACTTTTCTTGGATTTTATTTTGATTCAGATGTATTGGTGGGGAATAAAAGTGGTTACAATTCACCGATTCATACAAATGATGATGATTTTATGAAATATTATTGGGAAGTTTTTGAACTCAATCATGAACGCATGTCAATATCTATGGCTATGGTTGGAGATTTTGATGGCGTAAGTGGCCCTGCTAGAGGATACCCTATGAATGGAGATCAAGCGGTAGGAAATGATTTTGGATTGGTAGCAACTCAATTACTGGATTCACCACGAGCCACAAGAAATATTGATTATAATCTAGATGGTACTATTGATGTTTTTGTAAATGAACCTCTGAAAATGTCAGATTGGCATTGGTTTGATTGGTATAGTCGCCCTGGCGTGGTAAACATGGAAAATAATACTAGTAGCTGTAATGCTGGAGATTTAGGATGCCCACAGGCTCGGAATAAAGAAGAAATAATGTATAAAATTATGGCAGGTGATACGGCAAGATTAAGTGATAATGAAAAACAATGGCATTTTCATACACCCAATCCAGGTACAGATATTGGCACAGAACTAAACCCACATTTTGATTCTTTAGAAGGTTTATATGAAGAGACCGCATTTTTAAGGGATCCTGAAGGATTAGATTGTTCAATCTTTATGAGTTGTGGTCCTTTCGATCTTCCTGTTGGTCGAGAAGTTCCTTTTTCATTTTGTATAATTTTTGGCCAAGACGAAGATGATTTAATTAATAATGCACGATTTGCACAAGTAATGTATAATTCAAGGTATCAGGGATTTACGCCTCCCATTCGTCCAACGGTTTATGTGGAAATTGATACAGGAGTTGTAAATATTTATTGGAATGATATTGCAGAAATATCAAATGATGTACTTACTGGGTATTCTGATTTTGAAGGATATAAAATTTACAAAAGCATAGATAGTGGACAATCTTGGGGTAATTCTCAAGATAGAATTTATGATACTGATGGGTTATTTGTTGGGTGGCGACCTTATGAACAATTTGATCTTTCTGCTGAAGAAGATTCACTTCATTGTGTTTTTTCAAATTCTTATGATTGTGATGAAACTCTTAGTCGTGGACATAGTATTCATGGTGAAGATCCTTACTATCCATGGTTCTTTCTTGGGAGTGATACTGGATTTGATATGATTCAATTGGATGAACCAGATTGGAAAATAATTAATAATGATACATTCAAATATTTGTTCACAGATAAAAATGTTATAGATGGATTGGAATATACTTATTCAGTTGTAGCCTATGATATGGGTGTGGAGCCTACTTATAAAACCCGGTTTGTATCAACGGGAGATGGGCTATTCGAAACTGTAATTGACACTAATTATTCTAATCCAAGTAAATGGGCAAATCCTGATGGATATGCATCTATTGAAAATTCAAAAGGTACCACTATCCTTGATAGAAACTTTATCCAAGCTTATCCCGGGATTAAATCACAAGATGATTTGAGTTTGGTGAAAGTTGTACCAAACCCTTACATTGTTCGTTCTAATTTTAAAGAATCAGAGTTCATTCGCAGGATTCGGTTTACCAATTTACCTGAAAAATGTGTCATTAAAATTTTTACATTAACAGGTGAGTTAATCGGAGAGTTAAATCATAATGATACAATGTCTGGGAATGAATGGTGGGATATGCGTACTGTAAATAATCAAGAAATAGCACCAGGATTGTATATATATCATATTCAACAAGTTGACGTAAATTCTGGGAAAAATAAGGAAGACATTGTAGGTAAATTTGCAGTGGTTCGATAATAATTATGAAAAAAATATTAATTTTTTTAATCAGTATATTGAGTTTTACTTTGGGACAATCTTCAACTTGGGAGATAATTCAAGATTCTATTTGGACACCAAAGTGTGTTGTATGTCATGATCACGGTCAATATTTCGCAGAACAATCGGGATTAATTTTAGCCGAAGATGTTGCTTATGAAGAATTGATTAATGTAACTCCAACAAATTTTGCGGCTGCGGAAGATGGTTTAGAATTAGTCGGTACATCAGGGGCTTCAAGTCTTTATTCCAGTTTTCTTTGGGAAAAAATTAATGCAAATAATTATGAGCATTTTTATGATGAGCACACTGATTATGGTAACATAATGCCTTTGGGGGTTGATTTTCTTACAAATGGAGAATTAGAGTTTATACGACAATGGATTATTAGTGGAGCACCTGAAATTGGTGTAGTAGCAGATGTGATACTTTTAGAAGATACAACAATCTTTGAGATGCCTGAATTTGAGCCATTACCTATTCCTGAAAATGGTGTTCAATTTCATGTAGGTCCATTCGATGTAGCACCTAATTTTGAACGAGAATTTTTTTATTATACGGAAATTGATACACCAGATATTGTTTATGTGAACCGAATTGAAACTGCGATGACTCCGGGAAGCCATCATTTTGTTGTTTATACTTTTGACGATGATTTAATTGGCCCATTTCCTCCTCTTAATACGTATCGAGATTTAAGAAACTTGGATGGGAGTTATAATAATTCAGTTGCATATTATATGGCTTTTAACGTTTTTATAACAGGCACTCAAACAAGATTTTTTGATTATAGTTTACCTAATGGAGTTGCGTTAAGTATTGACCCTGCATTTGGTTTTGATTTAAATCCGCATTATGCTAATTATACAAATGAAACCATTCAAGGAGAAATATATAATAATTATTATTTTGTTGATCCATCAGAAGTTGAACATGTTGCGGAGGTTTTACAGTTAAATGGTGATAATCTAGTTTTTCCTCCTGGTGAAGAAACAACAATTAATGAAATTCATTGGTCTGATGGTACAATTTCCATTTTTCAATTATGGTCTCATGCTCATAAAACTAATTTAGACTTTAAGGTTTATCGTGTAAGTCAAACTGATCCAAATTACCGTGAATTAATTTATTTAGCTCTAGATTGGGAACATCCACCTATCGTCAACTACGATCCACCATTAGTGCTTCATGCTGGTGATGGTTTAGAGTTAGAAGCCAGATATTATAATGATACAGATGAAACAATTTCCGAAGGACTTTTAAGTACCGATGAAATGATGATTTTATTTGGATTGTATTATGAAGGTGAAGATTTGGTTGAAAATGATAAAGATCAGCCTGTCCCAAATGAATTTGGAATTTCTAAAATTTATCCAAACCCATTTAATCCAAGTACCACCATCCGGTTTAATAATGGCGGAGAGTCTATAAAAACACGTTCTCTGCTACAAATTTTTGATATAAATGGCCGTGTAGTGGAAACTCTGGTTAATGGGAATCTGGTCACGGGTGAACATGAGATTATCTGGAATGCGTCAGGATTTTCCAGTGGGATTTATTTTGTGCGCTTGCAGTCTAATAGTTTTGTGGAGACACAGAAAATTGTATTGGTGAAATGATGATTAATCGTTTTCACCTTGCATTTCCTGTCCATGATCTTGAATTAGCACGGGAATTTTATATGAAGGTACTAGGATGCTCATTGGGTAGGGAATCAAAAAAATGGATTGATTTCAACATGAAGGGACACCAAGTCGTGGCGCATCTTTCTCCAGATGATTGCGATGTAGCTCAAACAAATTCAGTGGATGGTAACCAAGTTCCAGCCCGACATTTTGGAATTATTCTTCCGTGGAATGAATGGGATATGTTAAGGGAAAAACTAACAAATATGAAGATACCCTTTTTAATTGAACCTCGAATTAGGTTTAAAAAGAAGAAGGGAGAACAGGGCACATTTTTCATTAAGGATCCAAGTGGGAATGCCCTAGAATTCAAATCGTTTAAAGATGAAAAGATGGTTTTCGAGAAATAACAGAAGAGGCTTATCAATGAAGAATATATTAATTATACTTTTTTTATTTACAAATTTAAATGGGCAAGGAATCCCTAATGGAGATATATTGAATGAAACACCTTTATATCCAATTCCGGTTGAAATGACTTTTGAAGAATATCAGGATATGAATAGGCGACTTACCATTGGTTTGGCATTATCGTCAATACCTATTCCTGGAATTGTTCATCGCTATGCAGGTGAAAGAAAAAAAGCAAGCCGGCTGATGATGATTGGTGCAAGTGGATTTGGTTTGATGATTGCTGGTGCATCTATGATGTCTGAAGGAGATTGGCCAGAGTCTGATTATGATCTTATGATTCTGAATGACGGCGAAAACAATGAGAAACGGTATGAAAAAATTCCAATTAACCAAGTTGGAGATGATATTGCCTATAAATTAGTGCCTTTAAATAAGGAGAATGATGGTTCTGGTGGTGGACTCATTGTGGTGGGTGCAATTATATTGGTAGGCGATATTTTTTATGATTGGATTTACGGTTGGAAAATGATTGTGCAAAAACGAGATGCAGTTCGATATAAATATGGCCAACAAATTCAAGTATCAATTGAACCTGAAATAAATCCTTTTGCACAAAAAGTTGGATTAGGGTTTAGTATATATTTTTAGTAGTGTATTTTCTGCTAATTTTTTGATACTATAATCAATGAGTATTTAAAGAATCCTTATAAAAATTTAAAAATAAGGAATAAATTCTATGCATGAAAAAATGCTTGATAATTTTATTCATGTCTCTTACTATTCTTAGTGCCAAAGATAGGTGGTATAGTGGCAATTTAAAAGGGATTGAAAATTTAAATTTTGAATTCAGTCTGAAAGGATTGGATGATGATGTGTGGGAAAATAGAGTCGTAAGTTTCATCGAACTTCGTTTCCTTGAATATGATATAAGAATGGTAAAAGACTACTTACCAAAACTAGTTGTAGAAGTTCACATCATTGATTCTAAAATAGAAAAAGTTTCATCCTTCCTTGTTATATTTTCTATCTATGATTTTTCAATTCCAGAATCCATTTATTATGAATCTATTGCTAACGGGACTATAAGTAAAAAAGTAATGACATCTAAAATATTTTCTCATGAAATAATGGGGAAAACATCAAGCAATAATTTGTATCGAGATGTAGAAAAAGCCATTAATAAAGAAATATCTTTTTTTATTGATCAGTGGTACAGAGATAATCCATTCAAGCAATTTTAAATTCATTTATTTTCCCTCTTTCTTTGCAAAGTTCTCCTTAAGTGATGTAATTTTCTAGGGATGGCGGAAAACAAACCATTACTTTCAAAAATGTCCATAATTCGAATTATAATTGTTATTCAGTTTGTAAGTCTCTGTTTTGCTGAAGAGACTATTAAACCGGTTTCGCTTAAAACAGGTAAACAACTTGCAATTTTGGAGTTTGAAGGTTGGGCTATATCTGAGCCCCTCACAACATTTCTCACTGAAGAATTACGAAAAACGGTTCGTGACTTAAAAATATTTCAAGTCCAAGATCGTGGGATTACCAATCAAATACAAATATTTAAACCTCGGAACAAAGATTATTGGTCTTGTTGGAGCACGGAATGTGTCATCGATCTTGGCCGACGGCTGAATGTAAATTATGTCATTGCTGGAAATATTCAGAAAAAAGGGGATGATGAATTTCTTATTAAAGGCCGATTGTTTTCAGTTGATATGGAAACATTGCTAAATGAATTCTCTTTAAATAGTTCAGGGATTTCAGATAGTCTTTTATTGGAAATGAGAAAAATGGCCTACAATGTGAGTGGACTACCCATTCCGGAGAATTTATCAATTGAATCTGATACAACTCAAGTTGCTACAGTTGAAAAAATAAAACGAAAACGAAAATGGATCCACCTCCCACCAATTCCCAGCAAAATTAAAGCGCTTCTATTGTCCACAGCACTCCCAGGAAGTGGGCAAGTATGGTCAAATAAAAAAATACCGGGATATGGTTTTATGGGAACTGAAGCGTCTCTGGGGACTGCTGCACTCATTGCATATTATCAATATAATAAAGCATGGGGTGGTTTTCAGGAAACCTATCAATCTTATCAAAATGGGTCTGACCCTCATGATTTATTAGAATTACGCCCTCAAATAATTCAATATGCATCCGATACTAGAAAATATAATGCTTTTATGAAAAATATTCGCAGTGTTGGATTATCTATTTGGTTCGTAAATATGATTCATGCATATCTTGTAGCGCCGAGTGACGATTTTTTTGATGGAGATTATTTCTTCGATTTAGAATACAACCCTGATGCAAATAAAGTTCAATTCAATTTTAATTTCTAAGAAATTTTTAAACGGACTTCTATTTTGTAGTTCAGTTTTCATCTTTTCCTGTGATGAAGCAAGCTATGACTTAAATAATCCATTTGATCCTGAAAATATGGATTTGGATCCACCAGCTCTATTTTTTCATCCTTCCGAAATTGATACAAAAAAAGATTCTTCATTTTCAGTTCAACTTTATGGGCTTAAGTTAAATCCCGCAGCAGCAGCACAATTAGATGTTCGATATGATTGGGGAAGTGTTAAAATTGATTCTGTTAAAGCAGATACATTTTTTCAAAGCCAAAATGACCCTATCCAAATTGTGATGGATGAAGATGGGACCCTTGATATTTTTATTTATTTATTGCCCGATTCTGACGTGAATCAAAATGAAGGGGGAACCTGGCCATTGGCAACGGTTTATTTTACAGCTATTTCTACGGGAGACTCAGAATTATTATTTGGGAATAATACTCGATTAAGAGATGCGAATAATGATTCAGTTAGAGTAAAGAGTTTTGGCTCTGGATTTATTTATGTGGAATAAATCAATCAAGTTCATCATTCTAATCTCAGGATTGATTGCACAGCAAAATAATAGTTTTTTCTTTATTCCTGATGGAGATTATGTAGAATGTACAGTTGATCAATCTGAAGGAGCGGGCCAAAACCTGGAACCAACATCAGGAATGACTTTAGAATTCTGGGTTCAGCAATCTTTTGTAGATACTCCTGAAAATTTTGTAGGTATTATTAATTATATGACACTCGGTGGGCCAGATAATGAAGCTGGTTTTTCATTTATTTATTTTGATGGATTATGGAGATTTTTATTATGCGCAACCAATGAAACTGATATTTTTGGTAACGGATTACAAAACTGGCCTGGAATAGAATTAGAATTTGATCAATGGGTTCATGTTGCTGCTACTTATGATGGGGCTTCAGTAAAAATATTTAAAAATGGTGTTCTAATTGATACATATGGTATAGGTGGTGGTCCAATTCAATGGACTGATATTGATAAAAAATTTGATATTGGAAAAGGGATTGGTTATGGTGGTGCTTCAAATAATTATTATTTCGAAGGCGCGATTGATGAAGTACGTGTTTGGAGTTTGGCTAGAAACCAAATTGAAATTCAAGGGACTATGAATCAGGTTATCAATCCTTTACCAGGATTGGAAGCTTATTGGAATTTTAATGATAATCAGTCTACAACTGTTGTGGATCAAACTGGAAATGGTTACCCTGGAATATTAACTCAAAATGGATCAGGAATGTGGTTTGATGATATCTTTGCTGGCGGAGAAGCAACGGGTGCTTGTTGTGATGATGATGGCGGTGATTGCGAAGAGAATACTGAAGGTGAGTGTGACGCAAATGGCGGGACTTGGCAAGGGGAAGGAACGATATGTACGCCAAACCCTTGTGCTGTGGGTTCATGTTTTGATATGGAGATTACAGAGGCAGAATTCCCTTTCAGCCATTTAGTTGATTTAACAGTTGAAGATGATGATTGGGATCAAAGTACATTTCCATATCCGGTTGGAGGTGCTCATGAAAATGGTGCCAATGGTATGGATTATACTTATAAACTTATTTTAGAAGAACCTGCGATTATTTATGTTACAACGTGTGATAATCAGACGGATGTAGATGTTCAAATTGGAATATATACAGAAGATTGCAATGAAGCATCTTGGGTATTTTTTCAAGATGATTCTAATACGCCCATTTTTTATCCAGATGGCACAAATGAGCAATATAGTTTTGAATGTATATCAGGATTTGAATCAAATCCATATTATGCAAACATGCTTCCAAAAATAGAATGGGATGCTGGAACATATTATATTGTCGTCGATGATCGAAATGGAGGAAATGGGTCCGTTAAAACGTGGATAGGGTATTCTTTATTAGTTGATTCAACGCAAGTTTCCGGTGATTTTTCATCCGTAGATTATTTTTTCAGTGAAGGGGTATTTGGTGGTGAATATTCTGAAATTTATAATGGAAATGGGGTTGGCCTTGAATTGAATGACTATTCAATTTCGATTAACCCAAATGGTGGTAATGCAAATGAAGCAAATTTAACATCTATAAATACATCGATTGGCGGTGCATTAGCTGGAGGAGAAGAAACAGTTGTATTAAATTTGGAATATCCGAATGTACCCAGTGGTGGGGAAGTACTTATTCTGGGTCCTGCATCTGTTTCATCGATTTTTAATAGCGTAGGGGTCCCGTTATTAGATATTAATGGAATTTCAATTTCCTTGGTTGATGTTTTAGCTCCAACTATTCAATTTTCAAATCCTTTAAATAATGCATCAAATATTTCTACGGTTTCAAATATTTCCATTGCATTCACAGAAACAGTTAGAAATTCAGTTGATGGCGCAAATATCTCAAATGGGAATGTCACAGATTGTTTCATCTTGGAAGAAGCTATTTCGGGAGAAAATATAACATTTAGTATTGTGTCGGGTGATCAAATAGGTTTTGTCATAAATCCCGATGGACAATTTCCAGAGTTAACGGCTATAAAATTATCAATTTTACCTACAATTGAAGATTTAAATAATAATGCATTCCAATTTGATACATTGCGGTTTTTTACTGCAGATGAGTCGCCACCTGTCATTCAATCAAGCTCTATTTCATCCATTAATAATTATGTTTCAATCACATTTAATGAAGGTGTTTATTCAACGAGTAATGGTTCGGGAGCGTTGGAGTTATCTGATATTTCGTATGTGTATAATGCTAATGGAGGGCATTGTGGATCTGCAACATTTATTGGCGTAACAAATGAGAATGGATCACCATTGGTAGGAGGCGAAACTACCATTCATGCAATTTTAAATTTAAGTGCTTCTCCTAGCGGGGTTGAAACCTTTGTGCTTAATCCTACGGTGAATTCTATTTTTGATGTTTCTGGAAATGTTATGTCATCCGGCGTGGAATCTAATCCAGTTACATTACTTGCCTCGGCTTATATTGAATCTTACACGCTTGCTGATAGCAACGAATTTGTTGATTTAGTGTTTTCAGTAGGGGTTTATGGTAATGCAATCGCAACTCAATCACTCTACTTATCAGGATTCAACGTAAGTATAGAGTCTAATGATGGGAATGCCACAAATGTATCTACAGCTAATTTAACTTCTATTACTAATACTACATTAGTTGGAGGAGAAGAAACGGTTCGGCTATTTATGAATTTTAATAATTTACCTTCAGGTGTAGAGAATATTATAATTTCGCCAACCACGTCTATGAGTATTTTTAGTTTATCGGGTATTCCTGTTCCGATGGGAGAATCATCTGGTCCAATTATCTTAAATGATCAAAACCCGCCTTTCGGTAATGATTCTATGAATGATGGTGAATTAAATGTGAATGAACAAGATTCCTTAACTATTAGTTTTAATGAAAATATATTTTTAGCTGAAACTGGAGAAGCAGTGACGGTTGCAATTTTGTCATCATTTGTAACTTTAAAAACAGGTGATAGTACAGGAACAGATATTCCATTTGTATTATCTATAGAAGGAGAACCGCCTACCTTGACAATTATACCGGTTGAACCTTATCCTAGCGATGCTGTGATTTTCTATTCTTTTAATGCCGTTTTAGCTGATGCAGAGAGTAATGATATTGAATTTAATTTTAGTGCCACATTTACAATTCGAGATTATATACCACCAACAGTAGACTCAACTGCTTTAGCTTGGAATAATTCTTATTTAGATATCGTATTTGACGATACAGTTTTTGGACAGAATGATGGAACTACATCTATAAATAAAAATGATTTTGAAATAGAATATTTCCCTAACAACAGTGCTGCGGATACAATTACCATTACCAGTATAACAAGAACGGATAGCAATTTTCTAATTGGCGGAGAATCCTATATCAGAGTAAATCTTGAATATAATTCAACACCAAATGGTGATGAGAAATTTATTGTTAAGTCCAAAGTTGGCGTAGATATATTTGATGAATCAGGAAATCAAATGTTTGGAGATACTATGATTGTAGATACAATTCAATTATTTGATATTCTTCCTCCAAGTGTGGAATCAATTTCTGTTCCCATTGATTCTTTTATCACTCTAATGGAAAGTACACCCATCACATTTTTATTTAATGAGAAAATTGACTCACTGAATTTTACTGTAAGTGCTGGTGTAAGAGATTCTGTGAATTTTAATTTTATAAAATCAGACTCAAGTTTATTACTTACACTAGAACCACCTTTTGCGAGTCATGATTCAATAACAATTTACTTTTCATATTTAGAAGATGAGGCTGAGCTATCCACAGTAGATATTGCATTTACCTATGTAACACCTTTATTGGGTGATTACAATTTAGATTCAACCATTTCCTTTGTTGATCTAGATACATTGGTGACTCATTGGAAAGCAAAAAACTATAATTATGAATTAGCACCTGTAACAGGAGAAGCTCCACATTTTGTTTCAACACCAAATAGCAAATTTGATATTGAAGATGGAATGGCATTTATTCGCATGTGGTCATGGTATCAAAAAAACTATGGGGAAATCATAAGAGATACAATTCAGGTAGGTCGTCCTTTAGACATGATTCAAAAGAATAATGAAATATTAGTGATTCTTGATAAATCTATTCATGCGGGGCAGATCCAATTTTCATATAAAATAGGGAATCTAGCTATTGAATTCAATCAAAAACAAAATCAAGATGAGGAGTTATTTATTTCAACTCATGTTCCAGAAAAAGGATTTTCTTTACTAGAATTTGCACGAATGACTGAAGATAAAAATGATACAATCTCATTTATGGTAGATTTGAAAGTGAAAAATTTAAATCTGTATTATAATTTAGTGAACAGTAATAATTCAATTGTTCAAAAAGGAGTTGCAAAGATAAATGGAGCTGTATTGCCTTCGAAAGTTGCTTTATATCCAGCGTATCCAAATCCATTTAATCCAAGTACAACTATTAGATATGATATTCCCGAAATGAATACTTATTCAAGCACAACTATAGATATATTTGATCTCCGAGGGCGAAAAGTAGAAACACTTGTTAATAGTTTATTACTACCAGGTTCTTATTCGATAAAATGGCATGCAAATCAATTCGCTTCTGGAATGTATTTTGCTAGACTCACTTATGGTGGGAATATTAAAATTCAAAAAATATTGCTTTTAAAATAGTGATTTTTGCTTCATTGCTTTGTATCAATTTCTAACGGTACATTCCAATCAATATGAAAAGGTTACAAACGACTAAACAACTTCGGGGAAAATACAATCCTGATTCTATATTAATAGCTATTGATAAATCATTTAAGGACAATTTAGATAAATTAAAATCATCTTTAAGTGATTCTGATAGTCCTCTTAAAAAATACAATAGTGATTTACAGTTTTCACTTTTAGAATCTCAAATAAGTCAAAACGATGATTTAATTGAAGAAATATCATTAACATTGAAAGATACAGTTTATTTCATGCTTTTATCCAAGAAAGACCGAATACACGTAAGTCAAACTATGCGTTCTTATCATTCCAATTTGGTGAAAAATCAATTAAAGAGAGTTGAATTGTTATTAGAAGATTCTGAAATTGGGTCTCCAAAATATGGCCATGACCCTACGCCAAAACATAAAGGGATGAATCAAGTTTTTCATATATTAAATAGGGTAAAAAGAGATTTAGAATTAGAATTAAGCTATTGGAATCACTTAACTCGAACGAGTTATCTCACAGGGTTTCAAACATCTATGGGTGAATTTTTTATCACATTAAAAAGATTAGGCATGAATCAAAAAGATCAGATTACATTGGTTCAGAGACTATTTGATACTTTTGATGTTGATTGGGATGCTGGAGAGCGAGGAAATATTAAATTATCGCTTCAACAACCGGCATTAAGTAATTATGAAATTATACAAAGAGATTTACGTCAAATTTCTAGTACATTTTTTTCAAAATCACTTTCGGAAGTTTTAGTGTTGGATTTAATTGATCATGCTCGAATTATGAAAAAAAGATTAAGACGATTCTAGAAAATTACCTAAGGTGAAAATTATACAATTATGAAACAAACATTTCATTATACTAGCAAAGAGATGGTCAAAACTGGAGTAACATTTGGTTCAGCATTAGCCATGGCTATTTCATTTAATTTAAATCAATCTGTATTTTGGGCAGTGATCCATGGCATTTTATCTTGGATATATGTGGTCTGGTACATTATTATTTATTAGAATATTTTCATGAAAAAACTTTATAGAATTCCACAAGAAGGGAAGATAGCGGGTGTTTGTGTTGGCATGGGTGAATACTTTGATATTGACCCCGTAATTGTACGTTTGTTTTTCTTATTATCACTCTTTATGGGTGGTGGGCTTATTGTTTATATAATTGCTTGGATAATTGTACCTAAAATTTCAAGAAATCCAATCGATCAAAAAACAACTGAAACGTTATAGTTTTAATTTCAATTGTTGATATTTAATGTGCGATTTATCCATTTAAAAACATGATTAATAAAGTTCACTCAATATATTTAATACTTATGAATAGATTAATAATTCGAAAAATATATCCACTATCTAATTAACATGTTTAAATATTTATTAGCACCATTATCAATTATTATTTTGATTATTTGTAGTTGGCAAAACCCAGCAGCTGTGTGGATGTTCTTTTTTGGGTTTTCTGTTTTTGTGATATTTGGTGATAATCTTTTTGGTAATGACCGTGTTCAATTTTATAAGGTTGAAAATAAATTTAATCCAATTTTGTATGCCAACTTTCCTCTGCTTTTAATAGTCTTATTTAACATGACGCTTTTAGGAATGAGTAATTCGCAGTCCATTATTTATAATATTTTATCTAATGATACCTTTTTTCTTCAATGGAAAACAGATTATTCTAATCTCGATTTATTGGGTATTGTTCTTTCATCAGGTTTATTGATTGGCGGTATGGGAACGGTAGTTGGACATGAATTGGTACATAGAAAGAAAAACTCACTTGGTTTTAAAATTAGCAATTGGTTATTGGCCATAACGTGGGATCCAGCATTTGGAATTGAGCATATACATGGGCATCATAAATATGTAGCGACCTATGATGATCCAGAATCAGCACGACGTGGAGAAGGTATCTACGTATTTATTTTACGATCTACTTTAGGGACTATTAAGAATGCTTGGATTTGGGAATCGAACAGGTTAATTAAATTAGGTTTAAAACCTTTTTCATATAAAAATCAAATGCTCCAAGTTTATTTTAGATCATTTATTCTTACGGTGCTCATTTCGTTAGGAGGCCCCATTAGTTTAATTGTTTATTTTGGATCTGTGCTTTGGGCAAAAGTTCTATTAGAAACTGTTAATTATTTAGAGCACTATGGATTGGTAAGAGTTCCAGGAACAAAAATTGAACCTAAACATTCATGGAATTCAAATCATCGGATCAGTAGTTATTTATTATTTAATCTCACGCGACATTCGGCACATCATGAGAAGGGGACACTACCATTTTGGGAATTAAAATCTTATGAAGATGCACCAATGCTTCCATTTGGATATTTAACAATGGCATATTTTATTCTTTTATTTCCTTGGAAATATAAAAAAATTATGAAAAGAAAATTACAAGCTTGGGACAAGCAATATGCATCCGCGGAAGAGCTAAATCTTATTAAGGGTATTCAAGAATGAACTCTATAAAAGAATTATTCCTTTTAGAACCAACTATGACCTATTTAAATCACGGCTCATTTGGTGCTTGTCCGCGTCCTGTATTTGAAGATTATCAAAATTGGCAACGAAAATTGGAGAATCAACCTGTACAGTTTTTAACAGAATATCTTTATCCAGCATTAAAAAAATCACGACTTTCTTTAAGTGATTTTGTGGGATGTGATGAAAAAGAAATTGTATTTTTTCAAAACCCAACGACTGCCGTAACCAATATTATTTATAATTTAGATTTAGAACCTGGTGATGAAATATTAATGACAAATCATGAATATGGAGCATTGATACGTGCATGGAGTGAATGGGCACAAAAGAAAAATGTGACAATAATTCAACAGGAAATCCCTATTCCAGTTACGACAGAAGAGAATTTTATAGAATTATTTTGGAAGGGTGTGACCCCAAAAACAAAAGTAATATTTTTGTCACATATTACTAGTTCTACTGCTTTAATTTTCCCTGTAAAAAAAATTATTCAGAAAGCAAAAGAACAAAATATTCTAACAATAATAGACGGAGCTCATGTTCCAGCACATATTCCATTGAATATCCATGATTTAGGGTGTGATTTCTATACTGGTGCATGCCATAAGTGGTTATGCTCGCCCAAAGGGGCTTCATTTTTATTTGTAAAAAAAGAGCATCAGCATTGGATAAAACCAGTCGTTTACAGTTGGGGGAAAAATGGAGATGACCCAGGACCAACTGAATTTCTTCAAGACTTTAATTGGCAGGGGACTCGAGATATGTCTGCATTCTTATGTTTGCCAACAGCTATAGAATTTTATAAGAAAGAAATAAAATTAAAACAGCAGACTTGTTTTGATTTAATTCAAAACATACATACTGAATTTCGAAATACTTTTAACACAGATTCTATTTCACCCGGTGGGAAATGGCTGGGGCAAATGGTGGCTCATCCTCTTCCGAAAAATACATCTTCAGATTTAAAAGAACAACTTTGGTCAGATTATAATATAGAAATTCCAATATTTGAGCGGAATGGACAATCGTATATTCGAATTTCAATTCAAGTTTATAATACCCAAAAAGACATTGATCTTTTGATGAGCGCATTGCGTACACGTATTTAAATTCTGCGTCTTATTATTATGCGTTTTAAACTAATTCAGATTTTGATCATATCATTATTTTTATCAGTTGGGTTTTCTCAGCGAGTCATGCTGTTTACAAAAACCAATGATATTTTTACTTCATCAAATAAATTTACAATCAAAAATAAAAGAATTGTATTTTGGCAAGATAAAGTTGTTTTAATGACGGTTCCTATTAAAAGCCTTGTGGAAGTGCGATATGCAGAAAAATCATATTTTTCTATGGGGAATCCTTGTATTGTCCTTGGGACATTAGGTATTGCTTCAACTATGGGCGCATCTGCAGCCGGACAATTGACATCCGAGTATATGGCAATTGGTGCAGGAGGAGGTCTTTTAATATATTTAATGGGAAAAACTTTAAATTTAATTGGTGCTCGATTTGGAAGAGATATTGTGTATGAAGACTTTGACCGTATGGTTTATAACACACAAAAATTGATTCTTGAATCCATAAATCTAGATATGGAAAAAAGATCAAAAGAAAGTCAATTTATGTACGGCCCTGAAGGCCGGAAGACTCGCTTCTTGTTTTTTACTTGGGAAGGGAAAAAGCCTTGGAAGAAAAAATATAAACCTAAACGGAAAATTATTCGTTTCTCTTTTTTTTAATCTGCTTTGATACAATGTTTTCTAACTGCATTAAAAGCAGAATCTCAACCTATAATTGATTATTTCAACCTTGAAAAAGATTTATCCTTTTCATTTCCAGTATATATGAATGAAAACCGAATTCTTATTGGACTTGGTGTTGGGAAGAAAAATATAGAGAAAAGGATAAAGACAGTTTTAAAAAATAAAAACCTGAATTTAATTCAATTTATTAATATCGGGATTGCAGGAGGAAACAGCTCTACAACAAAAATTGGTGAATGTTATCTTCTGAATCAAATTGAAGATGAAGCTACCAAAAAAACTTATTATCCGGATATATTAATAAAACATAATTTTGAAGAAAAGTCTCTTGTAACAGTGGAAAAAGTAATCTCGGAAAAACAAAGTAATTATAAGGGGCTAGTCGATATGGAAGCATCAGAAATTTTCCATGTATGTTCTTCATTTGTCCCGGTACACCGATTGGTATTTATTAAAATTGTATCAGATCACATGAATCTTAAGTTTGAAGAAATTATTGCATTACCTATTTCAAATATGATTTTGCACCATATGGATTCCATAGAATCATATTTATTTAAATTAGAAAAGTTGTTCATTGAAGAAAAACCAATTTTAAATCAAAAAGATTTTGAATGGATTCAATCAACTTCTAGACAATATTTATTGACAAAAGCACAACAGGAACAACTTCTCCATTTTTCAAAAGGGTTTAGGATACGACATCAAAAAACCAGTTTTCCAAATTTAGAGTCCTATAAACCTATTTCTAAAACTGACCGTAATCTTAAATTTCAAATTATTTGTGAAAAACTTACTTCCTAAGTTTTCTCATATTTATATTGAAAAGGATGCATTTGGATATCCATTAACTGATTTAGCATTATCCAAATTCCCCAAAGCGACTTTAATCGAAATTGATCATTATAAAGATATATTTAATCGAACTCATCAAGATTTTCAAATTCAAAAAGGGTCGATGAAATTAGTTTTAGCTAAAAAAACAGCTCCTTTTTTATATAAAGCTTCAGATATCATTCAGGACTATGGGGAACCAAATATTTATTACAATACACCAATTTTAAATTGTCTTTACAATTGTGACTATTGTTTTTTACAGGGGATGTATCCGTCAGGAAATATGGTAGTTTTTGTAAATGAAAATGATTTTCATCAATCTGTTAGTGAAAGGCTAAATTTTTTAGATCACCCAAGTAAACCGATGATTCTTTCTATCTCTTACAATACAGATTTAATGGCTATGGAAAATATAATTCCATTGACTTCCCGGTGGATAGATTTTGCAAGAGACCAGAGAAATCTGAAAATTGAAATCAGAACAAAAAGTGCCCTTTTTTCATCACTTAAAGAGCTGAAGCCAACAGAGAATATTATTTTGAGCTGGACCTTATCTCCTCAGGAAATTTGTGAAAGATATGAATCAACAGCACCGCCATTTCATCTACGTTTAAAAGCGTTAAAACAGGCAATAGAATCAGGTTGGGCTGTGAGACTCTGCATTGATCCAGTATTAATTGTGAAAAACTGGGAAGATATTTATACGCGTTTTATCACAGAAATATTTTCGGAAATAGATGGAGATGCACTTGTAGATTTAACCTTGGGCGTTTTTCGAATGGGGAAAGATTATTTTAATAGAATTCGGAAACGGGAACCAAAATCAGACTTATTTTATTCAAAATATATTTTAGAAAATGGTGTTGTTACTATTCCAAACGATGATAGAGAATTCGCAATGGAAGTAATAAAAAAACAAATCAATCATCATGCACCTAATACTCAAATTCTAATTTGGTGATTCATTGCTAAAAATGATTATACACTTATCTTATTCATTTTTCAGTTCCATTATTTATAGTATTTTATCGTGAATAATTTTCTAATAAGAAGGACGATTACATGACATTAAAAATGATTCTTTTCATTATTTTAGTGGTATTTATTGCTGGGTCGCTGGGTTTAGCCTTGTGGTATCGAATGAACGATGAAGAGAGCGATTAAATTAGCAAATGGGTTTTTAACCCATTCTAGTTTGACAAAAGGAGATTCTTGTTAAATAAAATATTAAGTTTTGGTTTTGTATTTTCTTCCTTATTTGGGATCGAAAAAGTAAGTAATGATTCTTTAGCAAAAACTATACAATTTGCAGGAGTAAAATATAACCTTGTTAAGAACGGTAATTCGCCGCTTTATTATATTTGGCTACATGGAGATGAAAAAACGGCTAAAATGGCTTTAGATTATCATATCAAACATTTCCTTGGAACAGCATTTTTTATACAAAATGATAATCGCGAAATTCCATACTTATCAACTATTGTTGATCCGAATCGGATTTTCTCTAGAATGGGTACTAGACGTGCATTAACGAAATTTAAACCATATTGGGCGCCTGGAACTTTAGATAAAACATTAAATGATCTTGATTTGGAAAGAACTCAATTTCTAGAAATTATAATGCCTAAGAATGATGGGGTGTTGATCTCTGTTCATAATAATTTCAGAGGTTATAATGTGAAATACGAATTGGATAATAGTCGAAGAATTTCTTTAAAATATAATCAAAACCCTCGAGATTTTATTTTATGTACCAATGAAAAAGACTTTGAGAAACTTAAAGTTGGTCCCTATAATGTTGTACTTCAAGATACATTAATTAATAATGACAATGGAAGTTTATCTTGGGAGTCATTAAGACGGAAAATTAGGTATATAAATATTGAAACTCGTCTAGGGTATTTAACTAAACAAAAACTAATGTTGGCGTTTGTGAGTGAGTCTCTAAATTAATTTTATGGGAAAAATTATACAAAAATTAATCAGGTGGATGCCGGTCATACTTTTTATTTTACTATTGATGGTTGATAGAGATAATTCAATGCATGTTATTGGTTTTATCAGTTTGTTATTAATTTATACTGCAATATTGATTATGAGAATTCTTTATGCAAAAGAACGATGGCATGAAGAGTTTAATGGCGAAAATTTAGGCCAAAATACATCTATTCAAAAAATGAGCGACTTAAAAGACAAATTAGAAGAAGAAAATGAGATTGATTCAAGAAGCTAAAGGTTTTCTTTTTGATCTGGATGGTGTGTTTTGTCAATCTGGAAAACCAATCCCGGGTGCAATTGATACATTGGATTTTTTAAACAATAATAAAATACCTTTTCGTTTTTTAACAAATACAACTCAACAAAATAGAGAAACATTAACAAATAGTTTGAATAGAATTGGGTTAGTATGTACAGATAGCGAGATTATTTCTGCAGGATTCATAGGTGTTGAATATTTACGGAAAATGGGGTCTCCGACTTGTCGTTTTTTTATTTCAGAAAATTTAAAACTTGATTATTTAGAATTTGAAGAGAATTTTAGAAATCCAGAAGTAATTGTCATTGGTGATTATAGTCAATGGACCTTTAATCTTTTGAATGAAGCTTTCCGTCATGTGATGAATGGCGCAAAAATTATTGCTCTTCATCAAGGGAAATATTACAAAGTTGATTCGGGATTAAGACTGGATGCAGGTGGTTTTATAAAAGCATTAGAATATGTCACAGGAAAAGAAGCATATCTTGTTGGAAAACCAAAAAAATCATTTTTCCAGCATGGGCTAAATGAATTAAAATTAGCATCGAAAGAAGTCGTTATGATTGGGGATGACCTAATCAATGATATCAAAGGTGCACAAAATTCAGGAATAGCCGGGGTTTTAGTGAAAACCGGTAAATATCATGAAGGGATGGTTGAGTCCAGTGGGATTATTCCAGATGGTTTTATTAATTCCATTGCAGACCTTCCAACTATATTAAATACATAAGGAGTTATTATGAAGCAAATAGATTTTAAAAGTTTTTTAATTGGAATTTTAACGAGTGCATTATTATTTATTTTAAGTGGGTTTGGTGAAATTGAATCTTATGGTGATATTGTAGTGAATTCTATTACCATAAAAGATGATGGTCATGGTGGATTTATTACTGCCTTCAATCAAGATCAGAAACGAACTTTATATTTAGGAACGGGGAAAGACGAAAATGGATACGTTCAGACTTATAATAAATATGAACAAGCGACTGCTTATATCGGTTCAAATAGAGAAATGGATGGCGTAATTGTTTTAAATGATCGGTATGGTTCTTTAGGTTTTAGTCAATCGGGAAAAAAATGAAAATTGGAATTTTATTTGTCATTCTTTTGTTGTTTGCTTTTTTGAAAGCTCGGGGCCGATTCCAAGATTATTCAGATTAAATAATAGTGCCTCGTCAATTGACGAGGCACTATTATTGATTAAGGGGTTAGTCCACATTGACAGAACTAGTTTGTTCAGGAGCGATTATATCTATAGCCAATTGAACTGAATCCGTCCTATCATCATCTCGGTCTGTTAGATAGAGATTCCCATCCCAAACAAATGTGTGTCCGGGGCCGAACTCCTCTCGAGCCAATTTAAATGCATTTGAGAAGGATGTTGGCGTTGATGATATAGATGTACTATCATCAGATGAATAAACAATCTTTATTTCATTTGAGTCTAATAGCGGCTCAAAATAATTAATTGTATTGATTATATCATTTGTTGGATGCTCTTTTTCATTCGCATTTGAATGTTGGAATGTGATGGATAAAATGAAAACTGCACCTGCCAATAATGTACCTGCAACTACAGTTGATTTTGTTTTATCTTTTTGTTTCATAGTGTTTTCCTTTTCTTGTTATTGTTACTTACTCTTACGGTTGATATCCTATACGAGTTCAAATTATTTCTTTTAAAATTCACTTTTGTCTTACTTCTATAGTATATATTTTTTTAATTTCGATGCTGAACTTTACGGAAAAAACTAACTTATGAGTTATCCTATAAATATTGCTCTTTTTGGTTTCGGAAGAATTGGCCGAAACATATTCAGACAAGGGTATAAAAATCCAAATTTTAATTTTGTAGCCATTAGTGATTTAGGACCTGCAGAATCTCTTCATTATTTATTAGTAAGAGATTCTATCCATGGCCCAATTAATAAAGATATTACTTTAGATGGTAATTTTTTAATTGCGAATGATCAAAAAGTCCGCATTCTTCCTGGAGGTGAACCCGGAAAAATTCCCTGGGATTCATTTAATGTAGATGTTTTAATTGATGCTACGGGTAAATATAGAAAATCAGCTGATTTGCAAAAGCATATAGATGCAGGCGCAAAACGTGTGATTGTGACAGTCCCACCAAATGATGAAATTGATCGAATTGTAATTCCGGGGATTAATGAAGAAACAATTGAATTATCTGATCAGGTAATATCGACAACATCTTCCACCACTCAAGTTTTAGCGCTAATGCTAAAAATGTTAGATGAAAAATTTGGTGTCAAGCGAGCTATGATGACAACGATTCATGCTTATACATCAGATCAACCATTAGCCGATTCAGCTCAAGCTGATTTACGCCGAAGTCGTTCTGCAGTTGAAAATATAATTCCAAATAAAACATGGGCTCCTGGATTTGTTGAAAAAATAATGCCACAATTTTCAGGGAAAATAGCAGGCACTGCATTTAACGTACCTGTATCGAATGGTTCATCTGTGGATTTAACAACGGAATTAAATCACCTTCCATCCGTAGATGTTGTTAATGAAGCGATTAAATCATTTGCTGATTCATCACTTAAGTCCATTGTTGGCTATACTGATGATCCTATAGTATCTAGAGATGTTATTGGCTGTAGTGAAACTATGATATTTGATGCAAAAGCAACAATGATTTCTGCGAATGCATTATTGAAAACAGTTTGTTGGTATGACAATGGCTGGGGCTTTTCGGCTCGTATTTTAGAATTAATCAAAAGTTACCAATCGTTGGAAAATAAAGGGGATGCATCATGAGAGTAGCGATTAATGGTTTTGGACGAATTGGAAGATCAGTATTCCGAATAATGAACGAACGATCGGATATTGACGTGGTTGCGATTAATGATTTAGCCGACAATGATGCTTTAGCCTATTTGCTGAAATACGACACAGTTATGGGACGTTTTAAAGATACGGTTAATACCGAAGGCGATATTATGAAGACTTCGTCTAATACAATTAAAATGTTAAATCAGAGAGACCCTTCTCAACTTCCATGGACCGATTTGGATATTGATGTTGTGGTTGAAGCTACGGGAATATTTCGTACACGGGCAGCATTGAACCAGCATTTAGACGCAGGAGCAAAACGGGTTATTTTAACTGTACCAGCAAAAGAAGATATTGATAATATGGTTGTAATTGGTGTGAATGATGATACATTGATTTCGGAACATAAACTAATATCTAATGCTAGTTGTACTACGAATTGTTTAGCGCCTATGGCGAAAATACTTCAAGATAATTTTGGAATTGAGAATGGGGTTATTAATACAATACATGCGTACACGAATGACCAACGTTTGGCAGATGTGCCTCATTCCGATTGGAGACGTAGTCGGGCAGCAGCAGAGAATGTGATCCCAACATCTACGGGTGCTGCAAAAGCAGTTGGGAAAGTATTACCCGAGCTCGAAGGGAAATTAGATGGTATCGCTATGCGCGTTCCTGTTCCTGATGGATCTGTCGTAGATTCAGTTTTTACATTGAGTCAGAATATTACAACAAAACAATTAAATGAAGCTGTTTATGAAGCATCTCAAACAGAGCGGTTATCACGAATTGTTGAGTATTCAACTTTGCCTGTTGTTTCGACAGATATAATTGGAAACCCACATTCATCTATTTTTGATGCGCCTTTTACCAAAGTTGTTGAAGGGAATATGGTGAAAACATTGAATTGGTATGATAATGAGTGGGGATATTCAAATCGAGTTGTAGACTTAATCGGAATAGTTTCTGCATTATAAATAAATTGCTATCTGGATAGCTCTGGAATATTTTTATATAATTCAAGGCTATCCGGATTAGCTAGAGCATCTTTGTTGGTGACTTTCTCACCATCAATTACTTTTTTAACAGCCACTTCAACTTTTTTCCCATTGATTGTATAGGGAATGTCATTAATTGGCAGGATAATTGTTGGAACATGCCTTGGTGAACAATTCGTTTTTATTAATGATTTTATTTCAGAGATATTATCGCCAGTTATTGATTCATTATTATTTCTTAACTTTATGAACAAAACTATACGTTGATCCCCTTCCCAATCTTGTCCTATGACAAGGCTATCATCTACGTAATCTAATGTTTCAACTACTCGATATATCTCCGCCGTACCGATTCGAATGCCACCCGGATTTAAAGTAGAATCGCTTCTCCCAAATATTTTAACTCCACCATCTTCAGTAATTTTAATAAAATCTCCATGGTGCCAAATATGTGGAAAAAGATCAAAATATGCATTATGGTATTTCACTCCATCAGGATCATTCCAAAAATATATAGGCATAGACGGGAAAGCTGTTTTACAAGCTAATTCACCTTTTTCATTGATAAGGGAATGTTGTGCATGATCAAGGGCATGAATATCCATTCCTAGTCCTCGACATTGTAATTCTCCACGTATGACAGGAAGCATTGGGTTCCCAAGAGCAAAACAGGAAATGATGTCAGTTCCGCCAGAAATTGATGCAAGCAAAACATCTTTTTTAATTTTTGAATATACATAATCAAAACTTTCTTCAACAAGAGGAGAGCCAGTAGATAGAATGGTTTTCAAAGATGATAAGTTTGCATCTTGTTTTGGAAAAACCTTCGCTTCTTTGCATGCATCAATATATTTTGCACTGGTTCCAAAAATAGAAATTTCCAGCTTATCAACCATATCCCACATAGCATTTTTATTTGGGTAAAAAGGGGATCCATCATATAATACAAGTGTAGCACCAACAGCCAGAGATGATACCAGCCAATTCCACATCATCCATCCGCATGTAGTAAAATAAAAAATAGTATCGTCTCTTGTTAGGTCACAATGTAAACGTAATTCTTTTAAATGTTGTATGAGTGTTCCCCCAGACGAGTGAACGATTGATTTAGGCAATCCGGTTGTTCCGGAAGAATACATAATGTATAACGGATGATCGAAAGGGAGCTGTTCGAAGGTTAATTTTGACGGATGTGTTGATAGGAAACTAGAATAGTGTACAGCATTTTCAATATGGGAGATCGGTTGATTTTCTTCAGTATATTCCACGACAACGACTTTTTTAACTGATGGTAAAGATTGAAGGATTTCTTGAAGTTTTTCCAAAGAATCAAAAATTTTCCCATTATAGAAATATCCATTGGCAGCAAAAATAACTTTAGGTTCTATTTGAGAAAAACGATCTAATACACCTTTTATTCCAAAATCGGGTGATGATGAACTCCAAATAGCCCCAATTGAAGCAGTTGCTAACATAGCAATAATCGCTTCTGGCATATTGGGGATAAAGCCTGCGATACGATCTCCTTTTACAACGCCAGTTTCTTTTAATGAGTGGGCGAGTTGTTCAACTTCATCGAATAATTGCTTATATGTAATAGATCTAACTGGTTGTCCTTCTCCTTGAAAATGAATGGCAATTTTATCATCTCGGTGTCGAAGTAGGTTCTCTGTGAAGTTAAGTCGAGCTCCTGGAAACCACTTTGCTCCAGGCATTTTCTTTTCATCATCTACAACTTGATGATATGAAGCAGAATGTATTATTTCTGAATAATCCCAGAACTGGTACCAAAATTCCGATACATTATTCACTGACCAATAATGCAATTCTTCGTAAGACGATAGGCTTAATTGCTTTTTCGCATTCACTAATTGTAAAAATTGGGCTATTTGAGTTTGCTCAGGATGACGTGGTGACCAAAGGATTTGTTTTTTTGTCATTAAAATTTCTTGTTTGATTGCATACGGAATTTATTTCATTTAATAAAACAAATGAAAGGTGACCTATAGAACGAATAAATTAGATATTAGAAGTTTTCTTGATGAAAAATAAAATCGTATTTATGCCCAGTTATTTCTACCTGTTTCCCTACGGCTGGATGTCCACAGAAAAAGATTTCAATGTTTTTATTTTTTTGCTCTGTTGATATAGACTCAAATATTTGATTCCAGTTTGGACGACCAAAATTTGTTTTAACTTTTAAACCCGTAATCAAATCTACTTTTGATTTTTTATGTTTCATATCCATTGCAATATATAACATATTAGATTTCATATCTTTTTGCGATTGAGTTCCAGTGAGGAAAATATTCAAATCGAAAAACTTTTCAGTATCTTTTTCTTCTATTTCAGCTAATAAATCTACAAACCATTCAAAAGAATTTTGACCCCGGTTTTGCCAATAAAAATATATTTTATCGGGGTGTTTACCTGATTTGTCTGAATAAATCTTATGTAATAAACTTTTTAGTATAGATGAATAGGGAGTAACGCCAATTCCTGTTGCTACAAGTATGGCAACTTTCGAATCAAAAACTTTATCACTTGGTGTTCCATAAGGTCCATCGATTAACACTGGTAATTCTATCTTTTTACCAATTGATTCCTTACGTGGCAATTCTTTGTAATAGTTTAATAAATTTCCTGTCCAACTTCCTACTGAACGGATATGGCAGCTAATAATATCATTATTTTCGGGTGCGCTACTTATTGTAAATGGGTGCCATTCAAATTCTGAAATTTCTGGACATTTTAAATATAAATAATCACCAGGTTTATATGAAAACGATTTAGGTCGTTCCATATATAGCCCAAGGACAGATGATGGTAATAAGGATACATCATATACTTTTGTTTCTTGTACTAAGCTGTTGCTTCTTACCCAACGTTCAATAAGAAATAGCAGACCTGGCACCAATAGCCACTTCCAAAAAATTGGCCCATGTAAAATGAATATGATCAACCATAATCCATATCCTAGGTGAGCAAAATAAAACAGTTTAAAGTGTCCTCCTTTTCGAATAGTTGGTAATGCCGTTATCCACATTCCAAATAAAATTATAAACAAAGACAGTCCAGTTATGCCAGGGAGAGTAAAGAATAAAAAATAGTTTATTGATTGATCCATCAATCCAAAATTGAAAATATATAATACGCCATGAGCTAGTGCAGAAAAGAACATAACATGACCAACAAACCTATGGAATGTAACAACATCATCGATTGGAATATAATTATACAAAAATGTTTTTCTTAGTTTGGTTATAAAATGCCTGAGCATAGGTAATAATATGACTGCTCCATTAAAGTTGAGCATAGCGCCAAATCCTTCGGCTAATGGAACGAATGTATTAATATTAATATCTTTATAAGTCGAAAGTGTTGACAGAAATAAATAGATATTTATTAAAAAATAGGTTGTATAAAAAAAGAAGGTCTTTTGATCTATCTTATACAATATTTCTCTTAAATATTCTAAAACAGGATTTGGTTTAATTGATTGTGGCTCTGGTGATAATTCTATTTTTGGTTTAAGCCAAGATACGGGGCTCACCGTCATCCCTGATAATAAATCAGGATAATTTTCCGCTACTTTTTGAAATTCACCAAATGAAATTTCGCCACTATTATCTGTATCCACTTCACTGAACATTAAATGAGTCAAATCAACCACCTGATCGTCTGAAAATGTAAGATTATTCTCAGTAAGTCCACTTTTAATGAGTTCACTTAATTCAGATTCTTCAATGGTTCCACTGCCATCGATATCATAGAGGTCAAATGCGAATTTCAACTGTTGTTGGTCATCAGCATTCTTTAAGTGATTTACAGTAGATAAAAATTCATTTAATTCAAGTGTTCCGCTATTATCATCGTCAAAAAGATCAAATAGACGATTTGAAATATTTTCATCGTGAATATTGAGAGCATTTTTAAATTCTTCTCTATCTATAATTTTATCTTCGGCTGCGATCTCAGTGAATAGAGTTTCGAGTGATTTTATGTCCTTTTGACTCATTTAATCTTTCCCTTATTTTGAGGGTGATATGAGTGACAAACGATACAATTATTTTCATTATTGTTTAATTCATGGCATGACATACAAGACTCGGTTGTAATGGCTTCATAACCCTGATCAGATTCAATATGACAATCTATACATTTTGACTCCTTTAAATGAGTTATGTGTGAAAAAGATTTTCCCAACGGGTGAAACAACTCATCTTTTTCATGTTTTTTCCAGTCAACATATCCTTTCTTAATAGAATGGCATTTTAAACAATTTCCTGGTTTTTCAATCAATAATGTTGATTCCATTTTTTTATAATTTGTGGAGTATATATTAGTAAGCACTGGGTCTGTATGTTGAATTGATTGGTAAGTAATATTAAAATCAAATGCAGATTTATGGAGTTTGTTTATCGATGCATCATCTGTTAAATAATCTTCATAAACAAAGGTTTCTGCGATAATACCGTTTTTATAGTTGATTATTTCTTCAGAAAGATTTGGGAACCAATCATGAATAGTTTCAATAATAAATTGAATTTCCAGTGGTGATGTTAGTCCGAATTGTTCTTGTATAATGTGAGGCTTGGAAAGAGAGAATAAAACTAGTTTAAAATCCCAAAATAATGTTTCCAATTCGTGAGCATAATCAGCTCCATCTATTAAATCAATGAATTCAACTTCTTCATCGATCAATACATCATATGCCGACTTACCATCTAATGATAATAGTTGGATTAGATATGGATTAATGGATTCTTCTAAGTCGATACCTGCATCTAAGGGCCATTCGCCGATATTTATTTCTTCATCAATCAATACATCATAGTCCAACCCTGGGATTTGGATTAAAGTTAAAGGGTTTTGTTTGATTTGATTTGTATGTTGATGGCAAGATGAGCAAGATGGATCAAATTGGACATTTAACATCTTTCCATTTTCTTCCGGTTGGTGACAACTGAAACAATCAAATGAATGATTCGTCTTTTGAAAGTGAAGTACTTGATGATTTGTGTGATTAAAATTCCAGGATTTTACATCATTTCCCCTTAATAAAATTTGTTTATGAATTTTGTTTAGATCAGTAGTTTGATTTTTATGACAGTTAGTACAATCGGATGACTCATTCAATAAGGGTTTACTTTGTTTTCCTTTATGCTCAAAATGGCAAGATTTACATTGAGAAATATCTCCATCTAATTCTAATGTATGCGGATTAAGCGGATTATGCTTTAAATGGCCATGGCATTGAATACATTTATATTCAAAATTATCTACATTTTCGGGGTTTAGTTGTGTAATTAGATCGCTAAAAAAAGAAGAAGTTGAGTCTGAGTTTAAATGACAATGTTGACACGAGATAACATTCGAGGTATGTTGGTAATTGATTTTTACATTAAAGCCAAAAGATGAATCTATATTATTACTAGGGTATATAAAATAGACGTAAGCTAACAGGATAGATATTCCTGCAAGGCCAATGAAGAATACACTCCATTTTTTGATGATATTAAACATGAGTCTGGTTTGTGAATTATATCATCTTTATAAGATTATTTCTATTATATCTCAATTGGTTTTGAAAACTATTTATCAGAATAGGTAATCGCAATTTTTCTAACGTTGTCTGCGGTGATCGATAATTCATCCATTTTGCTTAAAGAAATAGAAATATTCTTCACATATGATAATGCTTCTGATATATCTTTACTCTCGCCGCCACTAGATTCAAATGCAGTCAAGTTTGAAATTGCCGTTTCAATTCTATTCTTCATTGATATGGAATAATCTCCTTCAGATGTGGCTTTTGCATATCCTCTTAAGCTGTACTCTAAGTCTACTAATAATCCGACAATTTTATTTTTCTTTTGTCGTTCAGCAATATCAAAATCTCTAGGCGCATTTCTATTTGATTTGCCATCTGAATAAAGAAAATTGTGTTTTATATCTTTATTTAACCAAGTGGAAAAGTCAATATCAGAATTGGATTTATGCCCACCTATATTAACAAGATCTTCGTTTGGTACAGTATGACATTGATAACAATTTTTAGCAATAGCATATATATTATTGGTTCTAATCATACCATTATCATCTGCATTTTGCAATCGTTCAACTTTATGAGATGCAATTTCAGTTTCTCGAGTTGCTTTTCCGCCTGATGCATCTTCACCGTAAACACCATGGATTTCTATCCAGTTTCCTGATGCGCCATGACATGATTCACAAGAAGGGCCGCTTATAGCACGTGCTCGCTTTTTCCCTGCTAAATGTTGTGTGGTGAAATGGCAATCTACACAAACACCACGTTTTGCACTTTTCATACCGAGTTTTCCAAGAATTTCTTTCGTCTCAGGGCGACGGTGCATAGCGGGTTCTGTATCTGTTCCTGAAAAGACCTTAAAATGGTCAGTCCCCTCCCAATGTGAAACTGCAGTAGGATGGCAATTTGCACAAGCAGTTGCACCACGAATTAATTTAGGGTCATAGTCTATTTGAGAAAATAGTATTTGAATACTACAAAAAAGAAATAAAGGGAGTTTTTTCATAATCTATCCTATTAATTAAGTGTGAAATATCTATTTGATTTATCTTAAAATTAAAAACGAACCATGAGTTCTACTCTACCGCCAGTAGATAAACTTCCATCTTTGGGTATTACCGTAAATCCATCGATAAAACCAGCATATCGTTGCCCTAATGCTTTCATGAATTTAAAACCAAGTCCAATTTTTGTATCGGTTCCATCATCGAGTGCTTGTCGATAACTCCCTTCGAACAAGATGGATTGTTTGCCTCCTTGCATAAACCACTGGTAACCTGCACTTGCACCCATTTCATCCGCACCCAATGCTGTACCCATTGGAGAACCATATCCAGTCATGCCAGAACCAGCAAAAAGAATCCCAGTTCTCCCAACGGCACCACCACCGGCCGCAGGTGTAAATGAATCTAATTTAATAAATGAATTCACATACATAATATTTCTATAAGGATAATGTTTTCTTGAAAATTCACCCATTAAGAATATCCCATCTCCAATGTCGGATGTTTCACCTAATGCTTTAGAATACCCAACTCTAAAAGAAGTATTCCAAAATCCGAATTTTTGTACATTGCTACCACCTATAACTATACCATTTGTTTTTCCTGATTGATTTTCTTGCACATAGGCAATATCAAGATTGACCATATTTTTATGGAAATCTATTTCGGTAAAGGCACCATATATATATTCATCTTGTCCATCTCGATCTGGATGATTGCGAGCAGTCATGAGAGAAATTTTCAAATTTGAAGCTCTTGGGAAGTATAAGCCATTTATGGCAAGACCGAAGGTTTCTAGAATATCATTAATCACAATCCCTTCTTGAAAAAATATAGGCTGACGGCCAAGTGTGAAACCAATGTCTCTTGGAAGCTTATCTTCATAATCAAGGAATTGAAATAATTCAGCAATATCTCCTTCAAAGAACCACGTTGCCGGGAAAAACCACTGTTTAAATGACTCCCCATCTCCCTTTTCTTCAAAGTTGTGAGTGAACTCAGCATTCTCTTGTGTAAAGTCAATACCCGTCATACCACCTTTATCTAGAGGACGCCACGCGGCAAAAAATCGTTCTGTTCCAGATAGCTTAATATTGGCGAATAAGTCAAATCGGTTTACCCAATTATTTAATGATGGTGAGTCTGCTTTAGATAATGCAGAGTATTGGTTTGAAGTGCGATAAGTACCAAAAACCCATAATGCTGGTTGCCAATAAGTTCCGCTCCAAGGATTAATGCCATATGGTACTTCGCCAACCTTAAAGAATTTTTCGCCCAGTTCTAACAACATGGGTGGTCTCTCAGGAAAAATTTCCACTTGTGGTGGCAGTTGATCATCTGGAAACATATAAGGCTCTTGTGAGAATGATAAAGAAATTAAAATGAGTGCGTAAAGTGTATTTTTCATAACCATATATCCTATTTTAGATCTTCAAACCGATAAGGTTTGGCTTCAATTTGAGAAAAATTGACTTCTCTATTACCAGAAGCAATATTTACGCTACCTTCATATTCCCATATAGTGGTATTCCCCGAAACAACACGATCGGCTAATTGTTTTGTTGTCATGCCATATTCAAATCCAACCCCTTGGACTGCATGAATAAGATTGACAGGAAGCATAGACCCTATTAGCTTTATATTAATAGTATATTCACTATCATTCTTTAGTTTCTCCTTTTTTACTTTATACTTTGCCCAGCGATAATCTCCAGGTTTAATTCCATGTCTCTTTAGCCTAATGCCTTTTGGTCGGCCAGCAAATGTGAAGCTCATGGGAAAAGGTCTTAAAAAAGGTAGAGGTGTTCCAGAATAATTGACAGGAACAGTTTCAGGTCTTTCGCCTCCTCGAATATTTCTAACAGTAAATTTAGGCTGTAAATTAAAAAGATCAGTATCTAGATTAAGAATCCCATGTTGAACATATAAGGATTGTTCATCTAGGAAATCGCCATTTGGATCTAAATTTCCGGACTGATAAACAATTTCTCCTTTGCTATCTTTTACTTCAACTCTTAAATACAATGGACGTAAAGCAAATCCAGTAGGGACACTATGTCCGTCGGTTAAGTTATCAACCTTTATTTTGAATGCTAGACTAGAAGAAGAAGATTTCGTGACTACAATGTCACTTATTCCATACCCATTTCTCAGAAGAGATAATCGTTGGTCCATGTATTCATTGAGAAGGTCGACATTATCTTGTATAATTTCTGATGCATCAAGGCGGTCATCATAATTTTCCCATTCTTCAGGAAACTCATAATCGTCACCAATCTCATCTTCAAAATCATCTGTTCCCCAACCTGACTTCCAATCGAATTTTGTCCATGTTTCAACGTCTGCCAATGCAATGGCTTGAGGATTAAGTGGAAATAATCCAGGGTGAATGAGTGAATGATCAGGTCCAACCATCATATGATTTGTTAATTTTCTTTCTTTTGTTGGTTTCCCATTCACAATGGCGGCAGGTCCCCATTCATAATTAGATTTATCATCACCGGTATATTCACCAGCAAATTTCCCCATATGGCAATCTTGGCAAGTAGTGCCATCTTTTGCAGAAGGTGAATGGCGATATTCTGTCAAAGATTCTTGATTTCTTAATCCTACATGATTATAAAATTCATGGCATGTCCCGCAAAAGGATGGTTCGGACATTTCAAAAAATTTAGTTGTACTTAGATGTACAGCCATCCCTTTTTTATTATCTTCAGTCGCTAATTGAAATTCAGATAAATCTTGAACTCTTTCTAATTCTTCTCCACCAACAGGGCCATATACTTCTTGATAAACATCACCAGGAATGACATGTTGCCTCCCCGAAACACGGCCATAATTTCGATTCACACGATGGCAACCAATGCAGGTAATCCCTTCGCGAGATGATTGCTGTCTATCGGGGTTATCCATAAAAATAGGTTCGCCCATAGCCATTCCAGCTGGAGTATGGCATCGCATACAAAAATCACCATTTGTACCATTTGTTAAAACACCTACTGCTCCCATCATGGCATTGAATACAGGGCTCATTTGAGTATAAGCATGAGGTGAAACTGACCATTCTCGTGTTTGCTGAGGGTGACATGGTGCACAAGTTTGGGCCGATGGGTATTCCATTGCCTTTTGGTGCATTTCATCTGGGTTCCAATCAGATACTTGGGAAAACATAATGGATGTAAAAATCCATATTTTAAAAATATTCAACATTCCTCTCTCCGTAGAATTTTAAAAAATTAGGTTTGAATCGAGAATAGTTTAATTAATTACCATGGACATATCCAATTGTTTTTATGAGCATAATTAATATTTTATCAGAATAAGTAATACATAGTCTAGTTACTAATAAGAAATCATATTTAACTTTCACGTCTAAATTATTAAAGGAATTTTGGTTTTTATGAAAATAGCATTTTTAACTGCCGGTGGAATTGCGCCCTGCTTATCTTCTTCCATTGGGGCTTTGATAGAAAAATATAATGTTATTTCCCCTGACGCAATAATGATTGGATATTTGAATGGATATCAAGGTTTATTAACTGGGAATTTTATTGAATTCCCTGAATCTGTAAAATCTAAATTTTCTACTCTTTATGAATTTGGTGGAAGCCCAATTGGAAATAGCCGAGTGAAATTGACAAATGTGGATGATTGTATAAAGCGTGGGTATGTTAAGCCTGGAGAAGATCCCCTAAAGGTTGCAGCTGAACAATTAAAAAAAGATAAAATTGATATTCTTCATACTATTGGTGGTGATGATACTAATACAATGGCAGCTCAACTTTCATTCTATTTGAAAGAAAATGGATACGATTTAACTGTAGTGGGTTTACCAAAAACAGTGGATAATGATGTATTTCCTATTACCCAGACATTAGGTGCTTGGACTGCGGCAGAACAAGGAGCTGTATTTTTTGAGAATATAGCGAATGAAAATACTACAAGTACACGACAGCTCATTATCCATGAAGTCATGGGTCGAAACTGTGGTTGGCTAACGGCTAAAACAGCTTTTGATTATCGTGAGCGATTGAAAAATCGAACTTTTTTTCCTGAAATGTTACTCGATCAAAGACGATGGGATATTGATGCTGTGTATATTCCTGAGATGGATTTTGAATTCCAATCAGAAGTAGAAAGATTAAAAAAGCGAATGGATGAAAAGGACGGCATAAATATTTTCATAAGTGAAGGTGCGGGGCTTGAAACTATTGTAAGAGAAATGGAAATGGATGGAGAAGAGGTACCGAGAGATGCTTTTGGACATGTTCGTTTAGATGAAATTAATCCAGGGCAATGGTTTGCACAAAAATTTGCAAAAGGTTTAAATGCAGATAAAGTTTTGGTTCAAAAAAGTGGATATTTTGCACGATCCGCGAAGCCAAATCTTCAGGATTTAGATTTAATAAAAAAATCAGCATTTTTTGCAGCTGAACAAGCCATAAATGGATTAAGTGGGGTTGCGGGTTTAGATGATAATGAAAATGAAACATTGTCATTAATAGATTTTAAAAGAATCAAGGGGGGAAAACCTTTTGATTATAATAAAAGTTGGTTTAATCAATTATTGACTGAAATCGGTCAAAATTAAAAAAAAGAGGGCTATATGAGTTATTCATTAAAACCGGGTGTTGTAAGTGGTGAAGATTATCAAACATTATTAAAAGCAGCAAAAGAAGGTGGATATGCACTTCCAGCTGTAAATGTTGTTGGAACAAATTCTGTGAATGCGGTCATGGAAGCAGCGGCTAAAAACAAATCGGATGTTATTATTCAATTTTCAAATAGTGGAGGCCAATATTTTGCCGGAAATGGTTTAAAAGATGCATTTGAAGCTAAAGTTTTAGGGTCAGTTTCAGCAGCGCAACATATTCATCTGTTAGCCGAAAAATATGGGATTTGTGTGGTGCTTCATACGGATCATGCGAATAAAGGATTAATTCCATGGGTTGAAGCTTTGATAGGATATAGTGAAGCACATTTTGAAAAATTTGGAAAACCACTTTATAGTTCACACATGTTAGATTTATCTGCAGAAGAAATTGATTTTAATTTATCTGAAAGTAAGCGACTCTTAGAGCGGATGGCTCCCATTGGAATGAGTCTCGAAATTGAATTAGGTGTAACGGGTGGAGAAGAAGACGGGGTTGGTTCCGATGATGATATTGGTGCTGATAATCCACTTCTTTATACTCAACCTGAAGATTGTCTTCGTGCCTGGGAATTACTTTCACCAATAGGCCATTTTAGTTTAGCAGCATCCTTTGGCAATGTACATGGTGTATATAAACCAGGTAATGTTAAACTTCGCCCGGAGATCTTAAAGAATTCACAAGACCTCGTTCAAGCAACGTGTGGAACAGGAACTAAACCATTAGATTTAGTTTTTCATGGTGGATCAGGCTCTGATAAAGCAAAAATCACTGAAGCTCTTTCGTATGGTGTATTTAAAATGAATATTGATACGGATACACAATTTGCTTTTGCGAATGCAGTAGGTACTTATGTTGACGAAAATGCAAAAGCGTTTAAGTATCAAATAGATCCAGAAGATGGTACTCCTTATAAAAAACAATATGATCCTAGAAAATTATTAAGAGCAGGTGAAGTCGGTATGATTGAAAGACTTGATGAAGCTTTTGCTGATTTAGGCTCAATTGGAAAATCGTTAGCAAAATAGATTATTTAAATAGTCTTTTAAAAGGGGTATTCAATTTGAATACCCCTTTTTTATTTTATTACAAAATATCCAATTAATATAGATGAAAGCATTCCGGGATAAAAAGGCTCAATTCCAAATAAAGATTGGCCTTCTATTTGAGAAATGCCTAACCATACCAGAGATATAATAACCGGAGTTATAATCCATTGACTCACCAATAACTCTGAAAGAGCCATCTTTTCAGTCCATAATGTAAATAAAAAAGGAAGAATTAATCCTGGAATGAGAATCGAGCCGATGAGATAAAAAAGTCTAACGACTGATGGGACACTAAATGCAAAGAATAGTGATAGAAATGAAATAATGATCAAACTTTTTCGCACTAATGGTACTGGATTTGAATCAGATTTTTGTCGTTGAATTCGCCAAAGAATATCTCGTCCAAACGTAATTGCACTAATTAAACTTAAGGAATCAATGGTAGACATAATAGTTGCAAATAGTCCTGTGATAAATAGTCCGAAAAATCCAATCGGTAAAATGAATTGTCCCAATAATGGGAAAGATAATAGAGCTTGATCTGTTTGGATTAATGCGACTGCATATAGGCCTGCAAGAACAGTTAAGCTATCAAATACCATCCAACCCCCAATAGATATTAAGAGTCCTTTTTTTGCAACCTCGGGAGATTCTGCTGCTGCACACCGCTGATAAAATCCCGGATCAATAAAAGTCCATGCTGCAATAAAAAACCAAACTAAAACATACTGAACAGTATTTCCACCCAATGGATCTAAGTGTATTTTTGGTATAGATTTTATCAATACAGCAGGAGATCCAAAATCATTCCATAAAAAACCAATTAATAGGAAAAATCCAACAAACATTAAAATAAATTGTAAAATATCTGTTTTCACAACTGCAGAAAACCCACCATTCCAAACGTAAATAACGCTAAAAGTGGTTGAGATTAATAATGCCATACCAAAGGGAATTCCAAAAAGAAATTGAAGCAAAATCCCCATACTTAATATGTAAGGGGCAGGGCTTGCCAAAATGGTGATGAATAAGGCCGAAATGATTCCTGCTTTTTCACCATAATAAAAACGAAAATGATCCGGAATAGATAATAATTTCTTTTCCCGAATTTTAGGTGCGATCCAGAAAGCATATCCTAAAGCAAATCCGTAATAGGGGAGCGCAAAAATAAACCAGGTTTGGACGCCATATAAAAATGTGTTCTCACCCACGCCCAAAATGGCGCCATACCAAGTTGTGACCAATGTTGCCACAAATCCACCGAGACTTAATCGGCGTCCACTCAAAATATATTCTTCTTGTGATGATGATTGATCTTTTAGTTTGAATATGCCAATCCAAATTAGTCCTAAAGTGTATGCACCTAGTATTGCCCAGTCAAGTAAGTGAAATTGATTCATATGATTAATTGTATTTTTTCAATTCTCATAATTCAAAAAAACCCAAACAGGTCCAGTTGCTTGGATAGAAAAACAGTTACCTTTTGCAGAATTTCTAATTCCAAAGGATGGTGGTTTTAAAATTGAATTATTGATAGGGTACTGTAATCCTGTCGTAGTGATTTTAATATTTTCCTTTGTAGGTATGATGGAAATAGTTTGGTCTTTAATTGAATCAATTTGAGTATAATCTTTTACACAGATTATTTTAGAGAAATTAGAATAATAGGTGAGTTCCATGCTTTCGACAAAGGATACTAATGTCCATAGGGATACCATCCAATGATCATCCTGTTCTCCAGAAAAACCTATTAAGGATATTTTATTAATCCCATTTTCTAAACACCAGTTCAAGCATTTTTCTATATCAGTTTTAGATTGGTCTTTTAATTCAATAACTTCACAGTCAAAGCTTTTATTAGAAATTGAATCTAAATCACCCAAAATAATGTTCGGTTTTAATTTAAAATTTTCAAGTTTATTTGCACCTCCATCGGCGCATAAAACTGTTTCAGCATTATTCAATAATTTGGTGGGTACCCTATGAGTTGGAGTTTCTCCATTTCCAAGTAAAACCACCGGTCTTTTGAGTTGTGAAATGTTAAATGGCATCGTGAAAATTACACTATTATAAATTTTGAATTATTTAAATAATTAAGTTTTATGAAATTGAAAACGTCGCATCTATAATAAAATGGGGTCTTTACTATTTTGTTTGCTAATATTGAATATTTTTGGAACTATTCTCTAATATCCACTGTAGGACTTTTTTTGGTATTATTTCTATATAATAACATTTTTATTGATTTTATGAGTGTTTAAAATCATCTATCATTTCAACTATAGAACAAATTTCATTCGTAAGTTTAATCTTGTAAATTTCACCCTTTTAAATTATGAATATTCGAAAATTTTCACGACGACTCTTTGACTTAGATGCGGCATATCCACGCACCATAATTGCGGGTGTGCTTCTTATAACGGTTATCCTTGGCTGGAAAATATTTACATTAGAATTGGATCCTGGTGTGCGATCAATGCTTCCACGAGATCATGAGATAGTTCGTTCAATGGAAAAAGTAGATGAGCTTTTTTCTGGAAGTGATATTATCATTATAGCTGTGGAATCGGATAGCCTTTTTTCATCGAACACACTTCAAAAATTAAATACTTTTCAGAATTCATTTGAAACCCTAGACCTTATTAGTAAGGTGACTTCTATTTTCACCCAAAAGCATATCATTCCAGATAAGGGTGGATTTGAAATTGAACCACTATTAGTGGATTTCCCTAAAGATTCTGCTGATTTTGCTGATTTTAAATCAAAATTAATCTCGGCTGGAATGATGAACCATTTAGTCTCATCAGACTTTCGAACTATTTGTTTTATTGGGCAAATAAATTCTTCATTTGAGTATGATGAATTTGAATTTCGAACCACCATTTTTGAACTTGTGAATCGTTTTAATTCTCCAGAAAATTTTTATGTAGCGAGTTTTCCGATAACAAGAGTAACCATTATTGAAAATATGCAACGTGATTTACGTGTATTTACTCCAATTGCATTGGGATTGGGAATTTTGTTACTTATGATTTCTTTTAGAAGTTGGACAGGTGTTTTTCTTCCATTTTTTGTGGTTGGATTCTCGATACTTTGGACATTTGGAGTTATGGGCTGGATGGATAAGTCGGTGGCATTTATTGGAACACTTATTCCCATAATGTTGATTGCCATAGCAAATAATTATGGGATTCATATTATATCTCATTATTATGAATATACTATTTTAGACCCGAGTGCTTCTCGTGGAGCAATCTTGAGAAAAACAATTCGAAAATTGGGTGTTCCAATATTTTTGGCAGGGCTCACAACGATGATTAGTTTTTTAAGCTTATTATTTCATGTATTACCACGCGTCCGGGAAATGGGTGTTTTTATATCTTTTGGAATTTTAGTTGCATTTCTTTTGAGTGTTTTTCTTATTCCGTCAGTTCTAGTCTTGGTGCCTCGTCCTACGTATTTAACTAAAAAAGAGAGTATGACAGGTATAAACAATTTTCTTGTGGGATTAGGTCGCATATTCACTCAATATAGGATTCCAGTTTTATTAACATTAATAATTGCAGGCACATGGCTTTCTATAGGGATACGAGATTTAAAAGTAGATACAAACCCTGATAATTATTTTCCTGAATCATCTCGAGTTAGAATTGCGAATACAAAAATAAGTGAAGCATTTGGTGGATCTACTCAAATGAATATTTTAGTTGAAGGTGATATTTTTGATCCCAATACTCTACGCAATATAGAAATGCTGACGGACCATATAAAGGAGCAACATGAAATTGTAACAAAATCATATTCAATCGTAGATGTGATAAAAAAAATGAATGCTGGATTCAATGGTGGAAATCCTGAATTTGAAGTTATTCCTGATGATCCTGAATTGATTGCTCAATATATGTTTCTTTATACTATGACAGGAGACGGCGAAGATTTCGATCTGTTTTTGGACGATACGGATGATCCATCTTTTACTCAAGTATTTCTTAGATTAAAAGAAGTTCAGACTTATACTATTTCGGAAATTGTTGACGATACCGAACAATTTATTCAAGCTAATTTTTATGATGAACCGCCCATGATTTTAACGGGAGGTGCAACTCTATTAGGTGTTTTAACTAAAATGGTATTGCGAGGACAATTGCTGAGCCTATTTTATTCCATTATTATTATATTTTTAATCATGGCTTTAGTTTTCAGATCATTTGTTGGCGGATTATTAGCAACACTTCCCATGGTGGCTTCAGTTGTCATGCTATTTGGATTAATGGGTTATTTAAATATCCCATTAAATATGACTACATCTTTACTTACTGGAATCCTTGTTGGTGTTGGCGTGGATTATACAGTCCATTTCTTATGGCATTTGAGAGCTCATTTAAGAGAAGGGAACTCAATGGATGATGCCATTGCAAATACATTAAGAATTTCCGGGAAAGGAATTTTATTTAATGGTTTATCTGTTGTGGTGGGTTTTTCTTCATTACTTTTTTCAGTATTCGTTCCAGTCCAGATTTTCGGAATATTGGTTATGGGATCTATTTCATTTTGTTTATTTGGTGCATTGGCAACTTTGCCGGCATTAACTAGTTTGCTAAACCCTAAATTTTTATATCGATGAAGGCTGAACAAAAAGATAAAACGCTAAGTATGGTTGTTCTTCTTATTTCAGGCATGGTACTCATGTATGGAGTTGGAATATCCAATTTAGAATTACCTCAGTCAGATTTAGATATGGGTGAATTATTTTCCCAGCTCATAAAAACATATTTTGATATTATAATCATTGGCTATATTTTTATTTGTTTTCAAATAGCTGGGTATGTTGAATTGAAATATAAACAAGATTATTTAACCATCTCACTTCTTAGTATTATTTTGACTCCATTTTCACTTTTATTTATCAAATTAAATGATCGCTAATCTTAATAGAGTTTTACTAATTATATTCATGTCTTATTCTCAAAGCCTTGGGCAGGGAATTTCAGCATTAGAAATAATGGAAAGGGTAAAGAAAGTTCAAAAACCCACATCTTCTATTACTGAGATTAGTCTCGAAATTATTCGGATTAAACGAGGAAAGGAAAAAGTCAAAATTCGAGAATTCACTCGATTTCAAAAAAACTATAAAATAGGAAAATTTAAATCTAAATCTTTAGTCAGATTTAAAAAGCCCTTAATGGTTAAAGGAACGGGTCTTTTAAGCTGGATTTATCGTAGTGGAAAAACCGATCAATGGATTTTTCTGCCAAAATTGAAAACTGCCAAAAAAATAAAAGCTAAGGAAAGATCGAAATCTTTTATGGGCACCGATTTTATTTATGAAGATTTTGAAAGTAGAACATTGGATAGCGATAGTCTTTCTCTTATTGGAATTGAATATGTGGATGGACAACAAAGTCAAGTTATCATGGCATGGCCTAAAAATAGTAGCGCTTATTTTAAAAGAAAAATATGGGTTAATACAAAAAATTGGCAAATTATTAAAATTGAGTTTTACTCATCTGAATCTCAAATTGAAAAAACTTTAACTGTTTCTAAATTTGTTTTGGAAAATGGATATATTTCACCTGGAAAAATGCTTATGGCAAAAGAAAATGGTAATAAAACCATTATGAAATTCAGTGCTTTTAAACCGGATGTTGGATTAAAAGACAATATCTTTTCAGAATCTTTTCTTGTAAAATTTTAACTTAGTTGTTTTTAATTCGTTTAATTGTTATGATGAAAAACAATTCGAATTTATACTGTTTAATAATTATTTTTATGGTAGTGAGCCCATCTAGTATTATTGCAGAACTCATTACGCCCGAGAATAATTCAACTCTAAATTACTTACATATTTTATTTGAATGGGAGCAGGAACCGGAGACAGATCATTATGAAATTCAAATCTCCGAATATTCAGATTTCTCTAATCATATTCTTCATGTAGATGCTACCACTTTAGTTTATATTGAAAAAGATGCTCTTGATTGGAATAAAAATTATCAATGGCGTATTCGTCCGGTTAACTCTACTGGTGAATCAGGGCTTTGGACAAACTCGTATTCTTTTTCAACGGGTTCGTCATTATCTGAATCAACAACAATAATCTCAAATATATCCGAAATCCAAAATGGAATAACAGTTTTTGGAGCGTTCTTTAATTATTTTTCTGCAGCAATTGATCACAATGGAAGAGAAATATGGAATAGCGGTAGCGAAAGTATAGTTTATTATAGCACAAATATATACGGAGATGTATTCGGTTGTACCCTTGTTTCTGCTGCCGAAAATAATTTGCCGGGAATGGAATTTACGTTTGATGGTGAAACAGTATGGGAAGAGCCTAATGATGAATTTCTTCATCATGATATTATTCAACTTCCCAATGGAAATTATCTTGGTATTGTTGAAGCCAGTTCCTTGGGACCGATTCCGATTGGGGCTTGGACTCCTTTATTTCAAAGTTTAGGATTTCAAGCAGATGGGACTACCATAGAATTTCCATGGATTGGGGATAAATTAGTAGAATGGGATAAGACAACGAAAGAAGTTGTTTGGTCATGGAGCGTTTTTGACCATTTTAATATGATGGATTATGATCAATTTGGTGGCTCATGGAACCAAGCTTATCAAGATCTTCATTATGATTGGACCCATGTAAATGCGGTGATTTTTGATGAAGAAGAAAGTGCAATATATATATCAACCCGCCATTTGTCACGGATTACAAAAATTGGATATCCATCAGGGAATATCATTTGGAATATGGGACACGCAATGGCGTCTGGTGATGTCACCTTAGGGAATGATATTGGGTTCAGTTTTCAACATAGCCTTCAAAAATTAGAGAATGGAAATATTCTTACATTTGATAACGGTAATCTTGCACCTGAATTTCGTGGGGTCAATGAACCAATATCTCGGGCAATTGAGATTTCGGTTGAGGAAAATAATGCAGAAATAGTTTGGTCGTATGAACTTCCAGAAAATCTATTTGGTTTTGCTTCTGGTAATACACAAAAATTGGAAAATGAGAATGTTCTAATTACTACTGTGGGAGGTGGAGGCAGAAGTTTGGAAGTGAATCTAGCTGGAGAAATTGTTTGGGAAGCTAATTACAATTTGAGTTTACCAAACGGAGCAGTTTATCGTGCACATCGAATACCCGGGCTATTTCCAGCAGCTTACAGTGTCATAGTCCATGATCTTTATGAGATGATGGAAGGGAATGGTGTTTACCTAATTCCAGGATCTGCTCCCATTTCATTTGATGTGGTTAATAACGGTGATTATGAATTAGACTTAAATTATACATTTACAGATCAAGCAGGATGGTTTGAGCCCACAGATGGGAATTTGGTTTTACTTCCAGGTTACTCTGAAACACTTACATTTACGGGTGACATTTCAGAATCAACCGAAACTGCAATAATCGAATTTGTTATAACGCCAGCCTATCATTCGGAAAAACAAAAAATTATTCAACTTATTGGTGTTCCAATTACTCTTGGAAATAATTCAGAAATGATGCCATCCACATTCCAATTATATAAAACATTTCCAAATCCATTCAATCCAACAACTACAATATCATTTACACTCGAGCACGAGTTAGATGTTTTACTTCATATTTTTGATCTCAAAGGTCAACATATAAAAACACTTGTAAACCAAAGAAAGAAATCGGGCCGATATAATGTTAAATGGGATGCAACCAATAGCCAAGGGATGTCTGTATCGACGGGTGTTTATTTTGCCGTTTTAAAGGCTGGAAATCATAGGAAATTTCAGAAAATGGTTTATATAAAATAATTTAACTTTTGTGAACGCCTTTAGTCAAATGGCGTAATAACGGAGAGAAAGAATGAGACGTATTTTTTTTACAATAGAGCTAATTATATTTAATACGACGGTATTTCCTCAATCTCAAACACTGTATGGCCCAGATTTATTTAGGGTGATTGAAGAAGGGCAATCTGGTTTTAATGCCAACTTAGACATGGCCGACCGCTTCAGTCGTGATCATGATAATGCAGGAGATATTAATGGAGACGGTGTTACGGACTTAGTTGTGGGGGCACGATCCGATGATGATGGTGCAATAGATGCTGGAGCCGTATACATTTTATTTATGAATCAAGATGGCACGGTCCAATCTCATCAAAAAATTTCTATGTTAGAAGGCGACTTCACAGATACATTAAATGAAAGTAATTACTTCGGATATGGCGTTGCAGGTATAGGAGATATTGATGGAGATGCTGTTCCGGATATTGCCGTATCATCCATTTCTCCGCCCAATAATTCGTTATATATTTTACATTTAAATACAGATGGGACAGTGAAAGATTTCATTAAAAATGAAAATATTATTTCTCAAGGATTATCAGCGCTTGGAGATTTGAATGGTGATGGTAGAATTGATCTTGCAATTTGCAATCCTAACTCGAATGATGGTGGTGTCAATCGTGGTGCAATTGATATTGTATTTTTAGATTCCACATCACACATTATAGATTCGAATACCGTAACTATTAGTTCAACTCAAGGTGGTTTTGGAGATGGAATTGAAAATGGCGAAGGTTTTGGCGGACGAGAAGTTGCACCTCTGGGAGATATTGATGGAGATGGAACAATTGAAATTGCTGTAGGGTCATTTAAAGCAGATGATGGACGTGGCGCCATTTGGATTCTTTCTCTGGACCCAATTACATTTACTGTTGTTTCTAAATCAAAAATCGGTGAAAACCAAGGTGGTTTTAATGAATTATTGCCGGAAGCCACAAATAATAATTCATCCAATGGAGCCATGTTTGGTCATGCACTGTGTAAAGTTGGAGATTTAAATGGGGATGGTGTGCCCGATCTTATGACAGGCGCCAATCAGTTTAATGAAGGATATGCTTATATTTTATACTTAAACGCGGATAAATCTGTAAAAACATTTCAACGTATCAATAATGAAGAAGGAGGCTTTGGATTAGAATTAGTAGCTTCGGGTCAAAATGGGAACGGAGAACGCTTTACCAGATCCATGTCATTTTTGGGCGATTTACGTCAAGATGGAACAATAGCTGTTAATGTTGGAGGTGGTGCAGGCGGTACGGGAACTTTGTATATTCTATTTTTTAAACCATGTAATTTTGAAAATGAAGAAGGAACATATTTTTGGCAAGGCGGAAATATGCTTTTTAGTAATTGGACCCATAGTTCACAAACGGTGGATGGACCTTTATCCTTTGAGCAGTGTGTTTTTAAAACCTTTGAATTCGATGCGCCAAAAATGACGTTTAAAGAAGAAGATGGTCGGTGTATTTGTAAAGATTCAACCGCAACACTGGCATTTAGTTCGGAAGGTAGTTTATCATTTATTAATACATGTAGTTCTGTTTATTCTTTGGATATAGATAATTATTCAGGAATGTCTGGTGAATTCAATCTTTTAACGAATTATCCTAATCCATTTAACCCAACGACAATGATTCCGTTTTTTATTGGTTTAGAGTCACGGGAAATCCAAATGAAAATATTTAACATTACAGGTCAGATAATTGAATTATTGATTGATGATATTTTTGAACCAGGATACCATGAAATACAATGGAATGGCAACCAGCACCCATCGGGAATCTATTTTGTGAAAATTACATCTGGACATAAAACTGCAACGCAAAAAATAATTTTATTAAAGTAATGAAATATTCTCCTATTCTTTTTATATCATTAGCACTGTCCGGACTTTATGGGCAATGCGATAGTGCTTATACTTATTACTCACAGTTGCCATCTAATGTTACAATTTTGATTGGAGATTCATGCCTTTATGATGAAGATATAACTGTATTAGATAGCCTTATAGCCATTAATAATCTCGAATATGATTCTCCCTTGGAATTGGGAACTCAAACTTGGTTTAACGGGCGACTTAGATTTCTCGTTGCTGGGAATTATGGAAATAGTTCAGGCGTGAATGATACAATATTTACCTTACCCAATAATATTGGGAACTGGACTGAAATGGCATCTCTTTATCTCGAATGGAATCGAATTAGCCAACTACCAGAATCTTTCACTGAAATGGCTGGACTCCAATCTTTTTATATCAATAATAACGTATTGGTGACTTTGCCCGACAGTATTGGAACTTTAGAAAGTTTATATTTTTTAGATTTAGGATATAACCAAATTGAAAGTATTCCTGAGTCAATTTGCTCTTTATCAGCCCTGACATATTTATGGGTTTTTAATAACAACTTGGAACAACTCCCAGATTGTTTTTGTGAAATGAATATGGATTGGAATGATGATGATAATGGTGGGTATCCTTTTTTTGCAATTGGTGCAAATATGCTTTGTGATAGTGTGAATTTCTGTATTGCGGAAAGTGATCATTTCGAATTGAGCTTAGATCAGTTTTATTATTCTTTTCCGGTTTTTGCTCCTCAAGATTGTGGAGCTGTTAGTATTGATTCTAAAGTATTGGCTTATCAATTTAATATTTCTTATTCATTCCCAAACCCATTTAATCCAGAAACAAGATTAGAATTAAATATTCCTTATAATCGAAAATTAGATATTAGAGTGTTTGATATATTAGGAAATCAAGTGGATATTATTTCAAATGATAAAATATACACTTCGGGAATCCATCATATTAACTGGAATGGAAGTGACTTTTCATCGGGGATTTATTTTTTAAAAATAAATGACGGAATTGATTATCAAATTCGAAAAATGATATTGGTTAAATAATTAATATCTAATTAAAGCATTTGCCACAGAAAGCCCCGCACCCGTACCAATAAAAAGTACTAAATCACCACGTTTTATTCTTTTATCAATCACTGCAGTTGCAAAAGCCATTGGGATAGAAGCCGCAACACAATTTCCATATTTGGAAATAATATTGACCACTTTATCTTTTGAGAATCCTCCGGTGGTTATGTAGGCATCTATTGCTTTTTTGGATGCTTGATGGGGAATAATCCAATCAATATCTTTTCGATTAAGCCCAGTTGATTTCATTGTTTTTAGCATCAATCGATATACTTCTTTTCTGGCAATTTTATAAACAGAAGGGCCATCCATTGTAAATAAGTTATCTTCTCTAGTCGTGTTAGGGTCATGCGGATGTTTATTCGTTCCGCCTCCTCTTACTTCAGTTAGGTTTGCCCCACTTGGAAATGTTTTCATATCAAAATAAAGTAGTTCACTTTTTTCATTATCAAATGATGGTTCTATCACCACAGCAGCAGCCCCATCTCCAAGAAGAGATGCGCTTTCTGGTTCATTGAAATTTCGTCCAAGAGTTCCTCGATCTGATGAAATAATTAGGATTCGTTTATAGGAATTAGAAATAATTAATGAAGCTGCAGTATTTAGGGCAGTTATAAATGAGAGGCAGGTACAATGAATACTAAAAGATGGAATCCCTTTAAATCCTAATTCTCGTTGGAAAAAAGTTGATGTGTCGGGGATTGTTTGTTTTGGTACCCCAGAAGCATTAATTATTAAATCGGGCTCTTTACCGTTTTCTAAAGCTTCTAACCCAGCGATTGAACCCATTTTATCTACGTCGATAGTGGATATACGCCTCTCATTTACGCCTGATTTATCTATAATCCATTTTTCCGACTTATTGATTTTTTTAGCTAATTCGTTCGCTGTTTCTATTTTTGGTGGAATATAAAGACCAACGCTGCTAATTTTTATTTTCATTTTTTATATAGTTGATATGTTAGAATATTAGTTAATAATAAAAAAAATAAAGAACCAATAATTATTTATATATTTTACTAAAATTTTTCAAAAGTTTATTAATTAGAAAAAATATTTTAGTTCAATTCTTAAATGTGAAAAATCTTCCATTTTATTAAATTGATACTTGTCGCCATCTGGGTGGTCTTTATTTCCGATAACTTTAGTGAGCCCAATTAATCCTAATAAATCCTGAGTAATATTATATTCAACTTTATACTCTGTTAATGAACCTGCAATTCCAGAAATTCCGTGATAAAGTCCTAAGTCCAGCATTGCGGTAGTGGTGAGTTTTAGTTGTTCATTTAAAAACGATTTATCCATGATAATAATTGCAGCTTTTTTTGTAAGAAATGCTAGTGGCACGCCCATTCCAGGCATAAAGAAAAATGATGGTGTCATTTCATCAGGATTTATATCCAAATTAGGAATGCTAATTTCTTGATCAATTGGAAGTTGGTCTGAAGAATATTCTAAAGTGTCATATTCAAAATATTGAGCAATAAAGTTAATACTTACAATTGGGATTTCTGTTTCAACTTGAACAGTTGTTTGATAATAGTTTGCTTTTTCATGCAAGGGATATGAGAAATGAAGGGAATCATTCCAAATTGGATTAAAGGGGCTATCTCTTAAAATATTCAAGTTTTTATCTTCTGTTGAGAAAAATCCATAATCTCCTCGAAGAATAAACCATTCTGTGAGAAAAATGCCTCCAAACCCGAGAACGTTAGTTTTACGATATCCAAAAAGAATATCGATATATGGGAAAGATAGATCAGAGCCATGTCCATAAACATTGACACCTGTGAGGTTGAAAGTTCGATCATATCCAGAATAATAAGATGCAGAAATTTCACCGATTTCGAAAGAATAGGTTCCTTGAATTCCGCCCTCAAATGGAAGAGCAGGATTCTGAAATATTTGTGATTCTAATGGATAGATAGGAAGCGTGATAGGAAAATCATCATCGCCTAAAGGAACACGGTTTGTTGTATGGATTGGCGAAAATACTGCATTGATTTTTAAAGAACCAAAATAATAATCTAAAGCTCCTGATAAAGTTGCCATCTTTCGTTCACGTCCCAAAAAGAAAATGTAATAATAGTCAAAGGCGCTGGCATTATCTACAGGGCTGTTTTCATCAACGCTACCCCATGAATGGATTTGTTTTCCCATCCTAAACTCAAAATTATCGCCACTATATGTCGTATATAGTTCGCGCAAATCCAACTTGAAATCTTGAGGGTCATTTGATTCTAAAAAATGAGTATTCGATCTGAGTTGGTATTCTAAGGTAATGTTTCCATTGAGAGAAATATTTTCACTTTGATGAAAAAAATCAATAGATCCCATTCGATAAGGAATGTCTATTATTGAATAATCAGATAATCTTGAAATATTTGCAAAATCAAAATATCCATTAAACGAGAATGGAGATTCTTCACCTATTAATAATCCTATTGAGAGTATTAAAATTATTTTTTTCATTAATTATCCAAATTTGATAATGATTTATCTAACCAATTTAACACTTCTGTTCCTTGAACTACCCATGCTCGAGTTAATCCAAAGTTTGGAAAATTCCCCAATAATTCGCCGTTCCATGCATATACGATTTTGGTTTGGGATTCATTTAATTTTGTTAAAATCCATATTCCTGCTGCATTGGGCAAGCGTACATGATTTGTTTCTAATATACCGTTAGGGTGTTCAATAGAAGAATATGAAAAAATCCAGTTATTATTTTGAGTTTCAATAGTGTATTGAACGATATAATCTCTTCCATCAAATGGGAATGGCATATCCAGTACAATTTGTACAATGTTTTCTTCTAACCGGTTTGTACTTGTAACTCGATCAAATATATCCGGATAATGATCTAAATCTTGAACCAGTAGTGCAACATTTTGTATAGGATGATAAAAAATTGTTTCAGCACGGCTAATTGGAAATCCTTGAACCATTTTCCAGCTGACTTTAATATCATCAGTTTGGAGCGTTTCCCAATGAGTTAATGATTGAATTTCATGAAGATCTAGCGCCAATATAGATTGAAAAACAACTGCAATAAGACTGGAAAATATTTTCATAAATTAATTAAGAAATGTTCGATATATATTTGCGCAATCTTTTCGAATTTGTTCTTCGGTTAAGCCAAATTTTTCTAGATTATATTTATGTTCACTTTTATATCGCCGTTGGTTTTTGGCCGTGTTTTGAATTGTTTTTTTTATTTCATCATTCTCCTGAAAGTCTACAAACTCCATAATATTATCCATTACAGATTCAAAATTTGACATGATATCATCAAATGGTATTATGAGTACTTTTTTCTTATCGATTTTCCCAGTTGACCAATCATCATGAAATCGATTTAATAATTGGATGAGTGCCTTATATAATCGTTGAATAAATCGATCGCGGATTTTTTTATTTAAGGTCCAAAAGTTAAATTTTTTATCCAAAACACCTGTGACTAAACTTAATCCAGATGGAATGACATTTAAGGGGTCACGTATCATATATAATATTTTGGCATCAGGAAAACGATCTATAAATGCTGGTAGGTTTCCGCTTAAGCTAAATAATTTTCCAATATATCTTTCGCCTTTATTTGAAATCATATTTCGAGTCCACATGGTTTCAAACCAATTGAAATCACGCTTAGATGTATCTCGAATTTTAGGATCTACCCATTCAAATAAATCTTCTTCATCAAAAGTTAAAAAGAAGCCGTATAGGAAAAATCCGTCAAAATATCGGAATAACAAGGAGACATCATCAGTTTCGACGGAGGTCAAACTTGTTTTATGTGCTTTTGTCGAATGGTGGCGTGCAGGGCTAATAAATTCCAAAATGGGAAGAAAAGGTTTTATCAGTTTTTGAATTATTATGGATGGATAAACTAGTTGCCAAAGCTGAGATCCAACACCCAGTCCATTATTTATCAAAAAACGATGTAAGAATGTTGTGCCTGACCTTGGATTCCCAACGATAATAATGGGTGATTTTAATTTCTTTTTTATGGAAGGAAATATGAAAATATCTATCTTTTGTCCAAACCAGACACCAACCCTTAATAAAGAAATTAATATTCCTGTAATAATAGGGGTAATCCATTTACCGAATGTTTTTCCGATAATTAGATAAACTCTTATAATTCGTTTTAGTATCAATTGATTCCTTTTTATCCAAAATAGATGGTGTGAATAATAAAGTGAAATTATTAAAAGTTTATGAAAAAAATAATTATTTAAC
>JABIHN010000028.1 GCA_018649625.1 Fidelibacterota bacterium
AAATGTTAAAGCTGTAAAAGAATCGTGCACATCCCCTAAACTAACATAATCATTACTCCCATCAAAATCGAGTGCATTATTTTGGGCAAATAGCGACACGCCAAATAAACTGATAAATAAAAATCTTCTTAAATGCTTAACCATGCGGTTTATATCCTTTACTGATTAAAAAATTCGAAATAATACAAAACAATTATTAATGTGTCAATGATGAAAAATACCGACGTGTTTCTGCCATCACCTTGGGAGATAAAAGTAACGCTGATGTCATGGTTGGGATAGCCATAAGTGCAAACATGCCATCAATGAGATTTATAGCAATATCGATGGAAATCACAGAAGCCAACACTATCGAACCAACATAAAAATAATTGTAAAGAGGTTTAGCTTTAGTTCCGAAAAGATAACTGGTACACTTTCTTCCATAATAAGAATATCCAAACATAGTGGATAAACTAAAACTAAGTACGGCAATCACTAAAATAATTTCTCCAGTTATCCCTAATTCATGTTTAAACGCCATGACTGTAAGTGTGACACCATTATCCCCATGAAAATCAACTCCCGAAGCTAAAATGACAAAAGCTGTTATAGAACAAACAATTATCGTATCAATGAAAGGACCCATCATGGCCACCAGGCCTTCTCTCACTGGTTCTTTTGTTTTTGCCGCTCCATGAGCCATAACTTCTGTTCCTATCCCGGCTTCATTCGAAAATGCCGCACGCTTAATTCCTACAATAATTATAGAACCCAAAGCACCGCCCAAAACAGCATCGCCCGTAAAGGCGTCAGAAATAATAGATGAAAATATAGCAGGAATATCCGAAAAATGTTTTCCTAATATAACAATGGCAGCAGTCAAATACATAATCACCATAAAAGGAACCAATCTTGATGCTACTTTTCCAATACGTTTAATTCCACCAAAAATAACCAAAGATACAATCGCTGCTGCGATGATTCCAGTGAGTGCATCACCCGCCATGGGATTAGATGTAAATAAATCATTAGGTTGATAAAATAAATCACGCACAATTTGTGCCAATTGATTGGCTTGGAATAAAACTAAACAACCAATCAAACCCGCCACACTAAATAAAACTGCTAATGGACGAAATGCTTTGCCTAATCCTTCTTCAATGACATACATGGGACCGCCTTGCACTTCCCCGGTATCATCTTTTCCGCGATACATAATACTCAATGTGCATGTAAAATATTTTGTCGCCATTCCAATAATTGCACTCACCCACATCCAAAATAAAGCTCCAGGACCGCCCGTATGAATCGCCAATGCTACACCACCAATATTTCCCATTCCAACGGTACTGGCTAAAGCAGACGATAATGCTTCAAAATGAGAAATTTGCCCAGGATCATTTTCATCATCATATTTCCCACGTAATATTTGAATTGCATGTGGAAAATGGCGAAACGGAATAAAACGACTGTAAAAAGTAAAAAAGAATCCACCACCCACCAATAAGACAATGAGAGGTGTTCCCCACATAAATCCTGAAAAGGCAGACATTAAATTTTCTAGAACGGAAAAAACACTCATAAATATCCTTATTTGAAATAATAATTATTTGTTTACTGGTGAGGAAGTTAATCTCTGCCATTATCATAGTAAACGTATAATTAAAGCTTAAATCAGAATAAATATTAATTTTGAAAATGAATAGGGTTTTATTTCTTTTTAGGGAGAACTTTGTGGAAATTACAACTCTCTTCTATGAATAAACTCGACCAATATCTCATTCAACAATTTTGGGCAATCCTTGCTTTATCAGTATTGGGATTTGTTTCAATTTTTGTTATTGTAGATTTAATCGAAAATTTAGATCGATTTGTAGATAATAAAGTGCCTGCTGGAATTGTATTTCAATACTATATATACACACTACCCTGGTTTGTTAGTATCGGGCTTCCCATGTCTATGTTGATTTCAACGGTTTTCAGTTTAGGATCCATGGTGAAACGGAATGAATGGACCGCCATGAAGGCATCTGGAATTAGTCTCTATCGAGTAGCACTTCCCTTAATTCTTTCTGGATTATTTATAAGTGGCGCTTCCTTCGTTCTTGACAATCAATTGGTCGCTTATGGCAACGAAAAACGATTTGAAATCGATCGAGATTATGTAAAACGAAAGTCTCGCCATAAACTTCGAAATACATTGAAAAATATTTTTCTTCAAAAAAATACATCAACACATATTTCAATGGGAAGATATTATATTAAAAAATCTGTGGGACATGATTTAAGTGTAGTCGAATTGGGTGAATCAATTATTCAAAACCGAATTGATGCAAAAAAAATAAAATGGAATCCTGATTCATTAAAATGGAACCTAACAGGATATTCAATTCGTAATTTTGATGAAAATGGTGAAGTAACTCATGTTGCAATCAATGAGTCCGATACTCTCTTAGCATTGGGGTTTATGCCTGAAGAGATTCAACAACAAGCTCGAAAACCTGATGAATTAGATTATTTCAAACTCACTGAACGCATTCAGAAATTAAAAGAAAACGGCGTAGATACATTAAGATGGGAAGTCACTCGATATTTAAAAATATCTTTTGCCTTTACCAATCTAATTGTCGTTTTGTTTGGAATTCCTTTGGTTGTTTTAAAAGAGAAAAACAGTTTATCCTTTGGGGCGGGTGCAAGTGTATTTGTTATTTTCGGATATTACGCCTTCATCAAATTTGGACAATCTCTTGGATTTAATGGAATTGTTGATCCCCTACTATCCGCTTGGTTAGGGAATATTTTGTTCTTAACAGGCGGTATTCTCTTGCTTTGGAGAGCAAGAACATAAACCAATTTATACTTTAATTTTCTATTTTAGGAGAAGGCCCATTTTCAGGAATATTTGGTTCTTCTCGCTTTTTCCCAACAAAGGATATTCCGGTAGAAAAATTAAATCCTTTCATGGTATGGAGCCACATCCCATTTCTAAATGAGAAACCTAAATCAAAGATAACAGGACCTTTACGAATCCCAAATCCCATAGATAGCTCTTTCATATCCCCACCAGCCCAAGAATATCCAATTCGCATGGGTAAGGTTGAAATACCAGTCCATTCTGTTGCAATAGCCCATTTCCATTGCTGTCTTGCATAATATTTATTTTCAAAACCTGCGACTAAATCTGAAACAAATAGAAAATTATCTATTTGTTTCGAAACCCCAAGTCTAAAGGTAGCAGGGTATCTAGTTACAAATTCTGGTCGTTTTCCATTTTCCAATGTATCTACAAAAAAGACTGTCTCATTCGTAAATAAAGAATCATTTCCCAGTTGATCCATTCGAATAGTATCAATATTAAACGTATATAAAATAGACTCATTTAAATCTAAAGTATCTTCTCCAAATACAAACGGATAAAATTTTGAAGTAAGTGGATTAATACTTGCCGGCTCTGCTCCGCTTCCTTGATTCCAAGTAATTGTACCTAAAAGATTAATAAAAGATGCGCCAAATTGCCACCCATCAATAGGTCTTGAAACGACACCTATATCTAATCCGAAGCCTCCTCCACCAATTCCTTGACGAATAATGTATTTACCCGAACCATAAATTCCAAGATCATCCGTAATTAAATTTGCTGATGAAGAATCTTCATCAATCCCAAGATAAAATAATCCTTGTAAATATTTAGCTGTAATTCCAAAAGACATTGATTTAAAGGGAATTCCAAATGAAAAACCATATTCGTTCAATCCCACAATTTCATAATTAAATTCAAGATCAAGATTGGGCTTTTGCCCATTACCATAAAACATGAGTTCTAATAATCCCATTGGGAGACGATAGTTTTGTAAAATTACATTATTAGCTGTAAACGCCATATTCCCTTTTGAAATATTCAAAAAAGGAAGAGGCATATGAGAATCCACAAAAAATCCCAAACCATCTGCATCATCTAATTGATCAAATAGTGCATCTTTTTCAGCCATATCCAATGTATCACCACTATATTGCACAACATTTTCAATTGAAAAAAAGTTGCCCAATACACCAACATCCAATTGAAGCCCTTGAATCATAAAAGGATTATTTTGTTGTAGACCAATAATTCCGGGATTAAAGCCCACAGAAAATATTCCATCAGCAATTGTGGTATAAGCACCTGCCATCCCAACCATTCGCGGATCGCGTTTTGTTTGGGCTTGGAGCATGAACCAAGAAAAGATTATTATTGGAATGAGCCGTTTCATCGAAGGTCCCAACTGACCTTAGTCTTCTGTTTTAAATATTGATTAGACCGTCCCGGGTTCCTTATTTTTAAATAATGGCCATTAATATCACATGATTTTCCATCGGCTGAAATAATTTTAAGTCGCAGCGAATCTGTATCTAAAAGACCCGAACTCGACAAATCCCAATTATAGGATCCAGAATTATCTATATCACTATCTATGAGAGTCCAGTTAGTCGTTAAAACACAATATCCAGGTTTATAAGTATTGGTATCTCCACTGGTAGAATAATATAAATCCACAGATTCATCATCACTTAAGCCATAAGATTTCCAAAGAATATCATAACTCTCATTCGTATATAATGTTTGCCCACCATTGGGCCATGTTAATACCAATTCATTATTGACAGCTGCAAATGCACCAGAGCTACTTAACCTAAATGTAATGAATGAACTAATTTCTAAATAATCTTCCACTGATATAAATACGCCAACTGAATCTGTACCAGGCAAATGAAATCTTGGCATGGTATAATGACTACCAAAATCTGTTAATAAAAAGATTTGAGATGTGTCAATTGTACTTTCATAAATACCTGATCCTGGGACTGCAACCATTCCTTCAGGATATCCTGTTGTATCATTTGCACCATAGTAGGATTCGGGATTTGGTAGCAAAAATTTGAATAATGTATCAACATAAGAAATAACTGTATCTGTGCCAGACCCATTATATTTAACAATGTAAGGTAACGAGTCTATACATTCTGAATAATCTGTCATCACATTAAAAATGTAAATTTCTCCGCTATCCGGAGACAAGTCAGTACACCGTCTAACAATATATAAACTATCAGTCAAAGTCATCAATCCGCGGGCTGCTAATGAGTCTCTAAATATCCCTAATTGCGTTGCTGTCGTATCGGTAGGAAATAGAGAATCATTACTCATTAAGACTGATATTTCAGCTCCAAATGGTAATGCATTTGTAATATTAGACACAAGTTCAGTTTGAATCAAACTATTGCGAATCTTATAACGAGTATCGTGATCAAATTCTGAAATTTCTGTAGCACTTCCTCCCATAAATGTCATCGGTTCTAGTTGAAGAACGAAAGGGATAGTGACTCTAAACCCACCCGCAATGGCTTTATTGGCTTCTATTGACCCTCTTCCATCTACCTTAACTTCTGGCGTAATAATCAAGCTTACGGGATTGGAAGCAAGTAAATCAATAATAGATGAACATGTGTCACATGGAGTATTGGTCACAGAGTATGATGGTAAACTATCATGCACTGATTCATAAATTGTAATTGTTGTCCCAAGCTTACTCAGTGCAATAATCGTCATGGCAGTATCCAAATCAGAATCAGTCAAAGGAAAGCCAACTGTATCGATTATTACAGGGACATAAGTTAATTCTCCCAAGGAATTATATCCTTTAAACTCCATAATCATTTCTATGGGTAATCTTATTTGATTTTTGAATATAATTTCAAATACAGCTTCAGTAGGAATCGCTCCAGTAAATCCAGCCGGAAACTCTTGTTCTGTCGGTTCAGCAGGCATTTCCATATATAAATTTGCACCAATGGACGAAAATGATAACTGTTCTAATTCCATATTTAACGTAAACTCACCGAGAGGTGAGCCATCCAAAGGAATGGTTGCATTTTGCTCGGGGATTGTAATATCTAAAACTAAATCAAAACTCGTAAAAGCGCTATCAGGCCATCCGTCACCATCTAAATCTCCATCTGTACTTTGCAATGAATACCCACGCATATCAAATGTTTTATTTATTTCAACACCTTTTTTTAGTACCGTGTCAATTTTCACGGAATCGCTACCAGGAATGGGAGAGAAATTTTGAAAATTCAATAAAAAATTCATGTCAAACGGAAATGAGCTTGCCAAGTTACTAATAATCAATTTATTCTCATTATAATCAGCACCTTGGTTTTTTAATACATTGCGATAGATTTCCATTTTACTAATACCAGATTCAGACATGTCCATTTCTGGTAATTCCATGGCGGGCATATCAATTCCATCTGACATAGAATAATTATGTGTTGTCACATCAATACTATCGATGCCTCCCATCTGAAATGTCAGTTGAAAATCAACATACAAGGATCCAGCAGGAATTGTAACTACACCAGTAGCTGGTGTTAGAGACATATTTGTTGCCATATTTAAAAAACTTGTTAATCCTAATCCTGAAAGATTTGTTGTATCAGCATAAGTTTCGCCACTTGAAATAGTAGGCATTGTATTATGATTGGCTAAGGTGTCCGTTAATAGTAATGGATTATTCCCTGTGGCCATATTTGAAAAAACATTCTGAAGATTGGTGGGAAGACCATTGTTTTTAAATAGTGTTCTATACACACTATTAGTTTCGTGTGTTGCAATAATCAAAGTATCAATACTTGCAATAATTGCGGGATCATCAGGTAACGCTATAGATGAGAGTCCTAAATCTATGGTTGTATCCAACGCTGTTGATAATATGTTCATAACAGAATCAAATAAAGCCACAATTAACGAATTATAATTATCTGCCGACATATGCCTAATTGAATCATTTGGAAATGAAAATAAACGTCCTAAGGTATCACCTGTGGTTGTGTCAATAATACAAATGAGTGTATCCATTGAAAAAGGAGGTTCAGCAATAGGAATTGTCACGGAGTCACACCACTTTGCAGTATCCTGATAAATAGATGCATCATACAAAACAACATCTATTATTTGACTTATTACGATAGCAGGAAGTTCAATATCCATATTAATGCCTGCTATTTCACCCGAAGAAATTGCCTGATCAAGCCCAAGGGGAACTGCAGGAAGATCTGGAAGTTCAGTAGCTGGCATCGAACCTTCTTGAACGATTTTAAATCCAAGAGAATCATCAGTTAAGAATATTCCATTTGTAGAATCGGAAATATCCGACATTTCATACCGAGTTTGAACCAAAGGAATTTTTAAATCAAGATACCAAGTTGGCATTTCAAATTTTTCTGGAATATCAAAATCACACGCCACCGTCACCATCAAAAAGATGATTAAAAAAGCATGGAGAAATCCCGTCTTCAAACGAGAATTTGTTCTTTTTGGATTTACCTTCATTTTATTGCCAATAGTGAATGGACTTCCGCACCCAAATTTGTGAAATATTTCCGAGAGAACCAAAAACAAAAAACCCCACATTTACATGCAGGGTTTTATCCGTTTTTATTGAATCTTCATCAATATCTGTATTCTTCAGGTTTATATGGACCTTCTTTTGGAACGCTAATATAGTTAGCTTGATTGTCGGTCAACTGTGTTAATACTCCACCAAAACCTGATACCATTCCAGCTGCGACTTCTTCATCTAATTTTTTCGGCAAAACTTCAACTGTAATATTTGTCATTTTTTCTTTTGCCGATAAATCTGCAAATTTCGAATCAAATAAATGAATTTGGGCCAGGACTTGATTTGCAAAAGAACCATCCATAATACGAGATGGATGACCTGTAGCATTCCCTAGATTCACCAATCTTCCTTCAGAAAGTAAAATTAAAAAATCATTCCTATCTTCACTTCTAAATATGCGGTGAACTTGTGGTTTGACTTCATCCCATTCCCAATTATCTCGCATAAACTGAGTGTCAATTTCATTATCGAAGTGACCAATATTACATACCACTGCACCTGATTTTAGTGCTTTTAACATTGATTTATCACAAACGTTTATGTTACCTGTTGTTGTCACAATTAAATCCGTCTTTGAAAGTAATCCTATATTTACCCCTTCAATTGAATTGGTATTCACACCATTGTTATATGGAGAAATCACTTCAAACCCATCCATACAAGCTTGCATTGCACAAATTGGGTCAATTTCACTAATTCGAACAATCATACCTTCTTGACGAAGTGACTGAGCAGATCCTTTTCCTACATCGCCATACCCAATGACCAAAGCTTTTTTCCCGGACATAAGCATATCAGTTCCACGCTTTATTGCGTCATTCAACGAATGACGGCATCCGTATTTATTGTCATTTTTTGATTTTGTAACGGAATCATTGACATTAATAGCTGGAACTTTAAGTGTCCCATTCTCTACCATTTCTAATAAACGATGTACACCAGTGGTTGTTTCTTCACTAATACCATGAATATTATCTAGCATTTCAGGGAAATCTTCATGTAGCATTTGGGTCAAATCTCCACCATCATCCAATACTATATTTGCATTCCAAGGTTTACCATCTTTTAGGATAGTTTGCTCAATACACCAAAGGAACTCTTCTTCTGTTTCTCCCTTCCAAGCAAATGTTGGAATATCTGCTGCAACCATTGCTGCAGCGGCATGATCTTGTGTTGAGAAAATATTACAGGATGACCACCTAACTTGTGCGCCCAAATCAACTAACGTTTCCATCAAGACTGCAGTTTGAATTGTCATATGAATACAACCCAATATATTCGCGCCCGCTAAGGGTTGAACTTTTTTGTATTTTTCACGAAGCGTCATGAGTGCAGGCATTTCTGCTTCTGCAAGTTCCACTTCTTTTCGACCAAATTCAGCCAATGTTAAATCGGCGACTTTATAGTCTTTGTTTTCTATTGTACCATTGTTCATTTTTATCTCCATTTATGATAATATGAAAAAAAATGAACGTCGTTATAAAAGCCAAGCCTGATAGAAAAAAATCTAATGCAACGCCCCTTGGCAAGATTGATATTAGATCATTCTACGATAGATGATGATCTTTTATTGCTTGAACTTGATCTGTTTTCTCCCACGTAAATAAGTCCAATTCTCGACCAAAATGGCCATAAGCAGATGTTGGACGATATCGTGGAAATTTCAATTTAAGATGGGCAATAATTTCACCTGGCTTTAGTGGAAAAATGTCTTTGACTAATTCTGTCAAAACTTCATCTGATATTTTTGCAGTGCCAAAAGATTGGACATAAACAGATGTGGGATCAGCTACACCAATACCGTATGATAATTGAACTTCACATTTATCTGCAATCCCAGCTGCCACAATATTCTTAGCAATATAACGAGCCATATATGTCGCGGAACGATCAACTTTTGATGGATCTTTACCTGAAAAGGCACCACCACCATGAGGCGCATAACCACCATATGTATCAACAATAATTTTTCGCCCTGTTAGGCCAGTATCTGCTGATGGACCACCATGGACAAATCTTCCAGTACCATTCACAATAAAACCTTTTTCGTATGGATAACCATAATGCTCTAAAATTGGAATAATAATGTGTTCAATTACTTCGGATTTTACAAATGCATTTTCTTCATCTTCGTTTTCGAATTTGTTAAGCATATCGTCATGTTGTGTTGCTATCACCACTTGACTTATACTGATTGGTTTCCCATTTACATATTTAACTGATACTTGAGATTTTCCATCTGGACGGAGCCAAGGTAAAGTACCAATTTTTCGAACTTCGGTTAATTTTTCTGTTAAGCGATGAGCCATCTGAATTGGTAGTGGCATAAGTTCGGGTGTTTCATTACAGGCAAATCCAAACATGAGTCCCTGATCTCCTGCACCTTGTTCTTCTGCCGATACCTGACTTACACCTTGAGAAATTTCTTTAGATTGTTCTTGAATGGCTGATATAACTTTAACTGTTTTTTGATCCATTCCATCTGTGAAATCATTATATCCAATATCATTTAATGTATCTTTTACAACACGTTCAACATCAACAAAACCTTCTGTTGTAATTTCACCAGCAACAACAACCATGCCTTCTGTTGCTAAAGTTTCACATGCAACCCGTGAGTTAGGATCTTGTTCTAATAATGTATCTAATACAGCATCAGATATAGCATCGCAAACTTTGTCCGGATGACCTTCTGTAACAGATTCTGATGTAAAATAAAATTCACTCATATTTTTTTCCTAATTTCTTAAAATTCGCTTTAACTAATAAACCTATAAAATTTGGTGCGAAAATTACCAAATTCTTATTATGAATACTGCTGTGATTTGATACAGAATTCCCGATAAATCCGAGCTAATTCCTGTAACATTTCTACGGATGATTGAAAATTATAAGACATAATATGCTCTACATTTAATCCAATCGGGACTTTTAAGTTTTTTTCACTTATCGAGTCGAGTGTATCATTCAATACTTCTATTGCAACATCTAATGATCTTTCTGTCATAGACCCAGGCCTAGCGTGAAGGTAGCGTTCTGTTTCCGTTGGGATATCAACGCCTAGCCATTTTAAAAAATCAATATTTTTTTGAGATGATACAGGTGCAAAACTCAATAATAGTCGACGAGGAAATGTATTGAGTTCATCACATCGATTTTGATAATTCTCAATCATTTTCACAATATTACCAGAATCATATAACACCTGCGTTGTAAAAAACTCTGATCCATTTTCACTTTTCTTAATTAAATTTTTTGATTCAGTATTCCGACTCGGTATAGCTATTCCACCACAGAAAATATCTCCACCATTGTTATTGAATTCTCTCGATACAGACTTTAAAACTTCATTGACTGATGGCCCGGGGTAATCAACATTACTCGATTCACCTCCTACGATAATCATGTTTTCAATTTCATATTCTTTATTTGTTTCTTCCATCCATTTCATTTGAACATCATAAGATTCATGGACCACAACGCGATTGATAATAGCTTCCACCCCAACAATATCTTGTAAAAGTCGACCAAATTCACGCGGTTCTCCTCGCTTTTGATTTGCAACCGGTCGTTCTCCTCTCCCTTCTTCATCAAGGACTTCTGGAATATTAATTGCATCAATATGTGTTTGAGATAGCAATGAACTAATTATCTCGGCATAGGAATTCAACGTTCCGTCTTTTTCACGTGGCGGTAAAATTTCATAAGCCACAACCGGTCGTTGCGGCTTTTTTATTTTATCTCGTATTCTCATTATTTTTGTCTCGAATTATTTTTTATTTTTTAATACGCTAAAATATTTAGCATCAGGATGAGAAAAATACCAACCACAGACTGATGCCGTTGGAAACATAGCTCGCGTTTCGGTTAAAGAAACACCAATAGACTTTTCCACTTCTATGAGTTTCCATATTTTATCTTTCTCTGCGTGATCCGGGCAACTAGGATATCCTGGTGCAGGTCGAATACCTTGATATTTTTCTCGAATCAAATCTTCAGATGAACTATTTTCATTTGAACCATAACCCCAATCTTTTTTCCGAACTTTTTCATGAAGCCATTCAGATGCCGCTTCTACAAATCTATCTGCCAATACTTTCGCCATAATAGCATTATAATCATCGTGATCCGCTTCAAATTTTTCCACTATTTTATCCAAACCATGACCAGCAGTAACAGCAAATACTCCAATATAATCATTGTTTGGTGATATAAAATCAGCGAGAGAATAATTAGGCTTATTTCCTTTGTCAATTAATTGACGAGGAAAATTAAACGTTATTCCATGTTCGGGAAGGTTTATTTTTTCCTGATCGGGTTCTGCGGGAAATAACCCAATTACAGCCTTAGCGGTAATTGATTTATTTTGGATAAAATTTTCCATCATTTCTTGAGCATCTTTAAAAAGTTTTGATGCTTCAACACCTTTTTGAGCATCACTCAATAAGTCCGGATAGGTACCCTTAAATTCCCAGGCATGGAAAAAAGGTGACCAATCAATGTACTCTTTTAAATCATTTAATGAGATTGATTCAATTGTTTGAATACCCATTTTTTGTGGGCGCACTGGATGATAAGCTAATTTAGGTTTTCTACTTCTAGCATCTCTAATTGAAAGTTGTTTCACCTTTAATTGATTTTGATAAAAAGTATCGCGAATAGTTTCATATTCACTTTTTGTAGCATCCATTAATTCTTTTTTCTTATTTGGATTTAATAATCTGCTTACAACTCCTACACACCGGCTTGCATCAATAACATGAAGCACAGATGCTGAATATTTTTCTTCAATTTTTACGGCAGTATGTTTTCTGCTCGTAGTCGCTCCACCAATCAATAAAGGGACAACAAAATTTTGTCTTTCCATTTCGGAGGCAACATGAACCATCTCATCTAGACTTGGCGTAATTAAACCCGAAAGTCCAATAATATCTGCATTCACTTTTTTGGCTTCAGATAAAATTTTATCGGCTGAAACCATCACACCTAAATCGACAATATTATATCCATTGCAACCCAAAACAACGCCTACAATATTTTTACCAATATCATGAACATCACCTTTCACAGTTGCAAGCACAATGGTTCCATTTGATATATCCTTGAGTCCTTTTTCTTCCTTTTCTTTCTCAATAAAAGGAATCAAATGTGCAACAGACTTTTTCATAACTCTAGCTGATTTCACCACTTGGGGCAAAAACATTTTTCCAGCACCAAATAAATCTCCAACGCGATTCATTCCATCCATTAATGGACCTTCAATCACATCAATCGGACGCTCTAATTGAAGTCTCGCTTCTTCAGTGTCTTCAACAATAAACTTATCAATCCCTTCTACCAACGCATGGGATATTCTATCATTTATGGGTAAAGATCGCCATTCATTATTTACTTTTTTCTTTTGTTTACTCCCAATAAAATTTCCAGCCAGTACTACTAATTTATCCGTGGCATCAGGATGACGATTGAATAATACATCCTCAATTGCATCACGAAAAATTGGTTCAATATCATCATAAACAACTAATTGGCCAGCATTTATGATTCCCATATCCATTCCATGTTGAATAGCATGAAAAAGAAAACATGAATGCATTGCTTCACGAACGCCATTATTTCCACGGAATGAAAAGGAAAGATTACTCACGCCACCACTCACATGAACCAATGGCATTTTTTCTTTGATGGTTTTTGTCGCATCAATATATGCTTTTCCATATTGATTATGTTCTTCAATCCCGGTTGCGACTGCAAATATATTGGGATCAAAAATAATATCTTCAGGATTCAGCCTAACATCTTCTGTTAATATTATATATGCTCGTTGACAAATGCTCACTTTTCGTTCATATGTATCTGCTTGCCCCTGTTCATCAAATGCCATAACAACAACAGATGCACCATACTTTTTCACCAGTTTTGCATGATGAATAAATTCATCTTCCCCCTCTTTTAAGGAAATAGAATTCACGACTCCCTTGCCTTGAATATTTTTTAAACCTGTTTCAATCACGCTCCATTTTGAAGAATCAATCATAATGGGCACTTTTGAGATCTCCGGTTCCGCAGCTATGAGCCGAAGAAATTTCTCCATTGCTTTTTCAGAATCAATTAAACCTTCATCCATGTTTACATCAATAATTTGAGCACCGTTTTCAACTTGTTCTCGTGCAACCGTCAATGCTTCATCATAATTATCTTCTTTAATTAATCTTCTGAATTTCGCTGAGCCTGTAACATTGGTTCTTTCACCCACATTGATAAAATTTGATTCAGGCCGAATAATGAGTGGTTCTAATCCACTTAACTTTGTTAAGGGTTTTAAGAGTGGAATTTCACGTGGTAATAAATCTTGAACTGATATTGAAAAGGCGGATATAAACTCTGGAGTTGTACCGCAACAGCCACCCACAATATTAACTAATCCTGCTTCAGAAAATTCCTTTAGGAATCCAGACATTTGATCTGGTGTTTCATCATATCCACCAAATTCGTTGGGAAGACCAGCATTGGGATAAACCAATATATTTGTGTCAGCTATTTGAGAAAGCGCATCCACATAAGGTCTAATCTGTTCTGCCCCTAGGGCGCAATTAAGACCCACAGCCAATAGATTGACATGTCGTATTGAATGCCAGAACGCTTCAACAGTTTGTCCTGAAAGTAATCTGCCACTGGCATCAGTTATAGTTCCTGAAACCATTAATGGAATTTCATTTCCTGTATCTTCGTACATAGATTGAATTCCGAATAAGGCTGCTTTACAATTCAACGTATCAAAAACGGTTTCTACCATTAATACATCACAACCACCATCCATCAACCCTTTAGCTTGCTCGTAATAGGCATTTGCTAATTCATCGAAAGAGATATTACGGAAGCCTGGATTAGATACATCTGGACTCATGGATGCAGTTTTATTGGTTGGACCTAACGAGCCACAGACAAACCTTGGTTTATCGGGAGTTTTTTTTGAAAATTCATCGGCAACATTTCTTGCAATTTCTGCGGCTGCTTTATTTATCTCATAAACTAGATCTTCTGTTTGATAATCAGCTTGTGAAATGCTCGTTGCATTGAATGTATTAGTTTCAATGATATCTGCTCCACCTTCCAAATATGCCCGATGAATTTCACCAACGATATCTGGACGAGTTAAACAAAGAAAATCATTATTCCCTTTTAAATCACAAGGATGATTTTGAAACCGTTCACCACGGAAATCTGATTCTGAAAGCCCATAAGACTGAACCATGGTTCCCATGGCACCGTCCAAGACAAGAATTCTGTTTTTTAAATTATCTTTTAAATTTTGCATAAAAAAAGCCGGCACTAAAGTCCGGCTTCTTTTAAAATGACCGTTTTAGCGCATATTTAACGTCGTGGCAATAAGGTACAAATCACGACGGCATAAAATTAAGTAAACTCTAAGTGAGTTCAAATAATTTTCAACATAATGTTTATAAACTAATCTTCGTCAACATTAAGTCCATCACTTTTATGGTTTTGACTGATATCTTTATGCTTTTTTAGTTGATGCATTGTTTTTTCAACGGCAAGATCAATCGACTTTGTTAGCTTAGATGATACTGCTTTCGCAAAAAAATTATTACCCGGCACGGATAATTTAATTTCTACAGTATGCTCATTGTGTTCATGTTCTAAAATGATTTGGCAATGTGTTGCCCTTTCATTGTATTTCTTAAATTTTTCAACTTCTTTTTTTGCGTATTCGCGAACTGAATCTGCTGCATGAAAATGCCTTGCTGAAAATTCTATTACCATTTTTTTCTCCTTTGTTATTTAATTAAAACTATTTTCTGTGATTTTTGAAACGATTTTTTGCCAAAATACTTCACTTCCATGGAAATTTGTGTTAGAATCTGCGTATTCTATAAATTTTACTAAAATATACCGTGTCCTCATTTATTTAGTTTACTCGGTGCCCTACTAGTACAACATTATTCAACCTGCCGATGATTGCAACTACATCATCTTTTATGTCCACAGCCTTCAGCGAACTGAAAGGCTGGAGTTCTTCTAACACCTTCCAGTGCATGCCGTTAAAATGTGCTGCAAACCCATAAGCACCTACTACCATTATATCTCCAGCATGGTTTCCATCAATATCCCACACGAAATATTCCGGTAGATCCGGGACAAATTGCCAGACCATGTCTTCCCGGCTCTGCTGGAAAAAACCTGACCCTCCTACGTAAACCGGGGATGTTTCATCGAACCATACCGACATCAGGCTGCGATCCAGATTATAGTCCAAGGCATCTGTTACAGTAAAATTTGGATGAATCTGCAATAGGCGCTTTTCCGTTTCTTCATACAGTGTAGTAACCACACAATACACTTTTGTCTCCCCTGAATGCGAATCAACAACTCCCCAAATGTCATTTATGTTGTCATCCGTTAACGATGAGGCTAAAGATTGAAATATGCTACCATTATAATGTACAATGCTACCATTATAACCTACAAAATAGATATCAGAAGGTGAAGTACCCCAAATTGCTTCGATTGTGGGTTGACCGGGGTGCCCTCCATTGGTAGGAGTATATTTAATAAATGACTCACCATCATAATGGATAGGTGATCCATATTTCCCGAACCAGACATCATTATTTGAAAAAGCGAAAACAGACGTTATCCTTCCAAAAAATCCATTTGGAGCTATTCTATAGAATACCCACTTACTCCCATTCCAATGAGCAGCATTATAATAAGTTCCATCAGTATATATTTGTCCTACCACCCAAATATTATTTTCATCAATTGTAGTGACATCATACAAGTAGCTCCCAAACTCTCCTAAAGTATCAATTACCCAAGTAAAGTTATGGCTAGTGGTGTCCATGGTTGTTACAGTCAAGGTTTCGCTTTCGCCAATTCGCTCTGTTACATTTTTCCAATAACCCTTGTAGGTGTAGCTTGTGTTTGGGTTCAGTCCCGTGTCTTTTAAAAGTGTGTCCGATTGAAGTGAAAGCGTTTGAACGGTGGAATCATCTCTTGTGAGTTCAAAGGTAAACTGGGCAAGAGAATCTTCCGGACTTATGTTTAGGTTTACAGTGGT
>JABIHN010000005.1 GCA_018649625.1 Fidelibacterota bacterium
AAAATATATGAATAAAAAAATTCGGATGGGGTTAAAATATATTCTTGGCATTCTTTTTTTATTATTGGTCATAGTAATTAAACCTGTCGACCGTACCCATTTTATTGAATCAGACTATTATAAATCAGCTCAACTAAAATTAGATAGTCTAAAAGCTAATACTACGTTTGATACAAATTCTCAATTAGAAATTGGATGGGCTAAGGTAAATATTACGCCTAAAATACCAACTCCTCTTTCAGGATATGGCAGTCGAAAAGGTGCATTATCTGTCGGAGTCCATGATTCTCTCTGGGTACGTGGTTTTATTTTTAAAAACCAGACTGAAAAGATTGCTTTTATTACATTGGATGCACTTATTGTGCCCCCTGCAGTTACACATCAATTAATTGAACAACTCCCATCCATTGGCTTTGATATACAACACGTTTATTTAACTGCTACCCACACTCATTCTTCTATGGGGGCATGGGGAAATAGTTTTATTGGAGAGTTATTTGCAGGTGAGTTTGACCAGAATGTAGTGGATCAACTCACAAGTAAGATTCTAAATGTAATTCAAAAAGCAGAAAAAAATATCGAACCATCTCAAATTGGATATGCAGAATATAAAGCACCCGAACTTGTTTCCAATCGTCTCGTTGATGAAAAAGGGATAATTGACCCTTGGTTCAGAGTGATGAAAGTTAAAAAGAACTCTGGTAAAACTGCACTTCTTACAACTTTTTCTGCACATGCAACTTGTTTAGCGAGTGATGAATTAATGTTTTCTCGTGGTTACCCCGGTCAATTAGTAGACTCTCTTGAATCCTTAACCGGAATTGAATTTGCTGCTTTTGCTGCCGGTAGTGTCGGTAGCCACCGACCCGAAAGTGGTGGGTTTGGCCAACATGAACGTACAAAATGGTTGGCGGCATCTTTAAAACAGAAAGTCAATCATAAAACAATTCCAATGGGAAAAATAAATCCGCTAAAAATGGTTCTTTTTGATCTTCCACTTCGGGAAGCTCATTGGCGTTTTTCAAAAAACTGGCGATTCAGACCTTGGGTATTTAACTTTTTATCAGAACAATCTCCTCATTTTATTAGCGTCCTTCAAATTGGAAATATTGTTTTTTCAGGGACACCTTGTGAATTTTCAGGAGAACTTATTCCTGAAATAAAAGCTGGAATAAACCAACCAAAATTAGATTTGATAATAACTAGCTTTAATGGTGGCTATATCGGATATATCACCAAAGATTGTTGGTACGACCTCAAAGAATATGAAACATTTATTATGAACTGGTTTGGACCTAATAATGGACAATATTTTGTAAACATAATTCAAAACCTGATTAATATAATTACAATATGAAAACGATATTATTTATTCTACTTACACCCATAATCCTTTTAGCTCAAGCAGATATGATTGATGGGTATTCTCCTCGAAATTTGACTCGTGGGAAAATGTGGTCAACCTATCGAAACAATGGTCTTGATGGCGGTGGAAATAGAGGCGAATCTAACAGTCATAGCCAAGAAAGTTTATCCTATCCGGGTAATATGTCTAGAGTTGGACCTGACTTTGTTGAGTATTTCATGGATGTAGAAGCTTATATAAATAATGATCCCAATGTTGTTGAGATGAAACGCGTTACACTTGCCCAATGCTCTAGAGGTCAAGGAGTTTGGATACTTGCTATCGATGAGACTGGCGATACGTTAGTCTCATATTCTGGGCCAAGAAATGTAACTCATGATGTAGAATCTGCACCCTACGATATAAGAAATGCACCAGAATCTGTATTAGGTGACTCATCCTATCCAAATATAGAGCGGAGTAACTACTCACCCTATCATTACGATATCCAAAGCAGTGAACCTGTAGAAATTCATAATTATCGATACAATGAATATTCTGCAAATGATTCAACTCCTGAAGAAATTATTATTAGCCAATGGACCACAAAAACAGGAATTCAAGTCACTCGAAAAGCTTATGCTTGGGGTTACCCAAATTTTGATGATTTTATTATTCAAGAACTTACTTATGAAAACACAGGAACAAAGATTTTAGACCCTGTATACTTTTCACTTATGAATGCCTTTAGCTTAAACGCAATGGCCCATCATTGGGCAGTTGGATTTGGAATGGGGTGGAGTGATTGGAGACATAATAGAGAACAAACTCAAGATGATTTATTCTTTTATACCAAAGCAGATACTTTTACGGCTGATGAACCTGAATTCACAAATGATTATGTCGATGATATTATTTTTTACCAACGAGATGATAACTGGGTCGGAACTACATGGAATGATACTGGGCAACCCTATAAATTAGAAGCTTCAAGTCGTAGCCAAAATGAATTTCAAGGCCAAAAAGAGAATCAGCTTCTAGCATATCAGTATATCGGAATGGGAATTTTAGATATTGAACCCGAAGGCGATTATGTTCATCCTGCAAGTAATGCTCAGCCTATTTATGCAAAATGGTGGCATAATGGAAATAATCAACAATTTGATTATGAAGATCCCAATTCTATTGAACATACAGATCAAGAAATGTATAATATGGTCATTGGTAATAATAAATATGACATTACCCGAACGCCTCCAGATAATCCCGATTTAAAAACACACGCTTTAGTATTTGGACCTTATAGATTGGAACCAGGCCAAAAAGCAAAAATTGTTTTAGCATTCGTAGGAGGGTCAGCACCTGATTGGTTGAATGTAGATGAAGTAACCTGGGCGATTCAACCTCGATCTAAATTAGATTTAAAACTAGGTGAAAGATCATTATTTAAAAATTTTAATCAAGCAAAATTTGCCTATAAAAATAAATATAATATTCCTGACCCACCTCCAGATGTTGATATCTGGTTTAGTAATACTCGATTAGGACAAGTCGTAGTTCATTGGGCAGATAATGTTGAAGATGCGTTGGATCCAGATTATGATGGCGATGAGGCAAAAGATGTTCGAGGGTATCGAGTTTATAAATCATGGCCGCCTTCTCACTATTGGCATTTTGGCCCTTGGGAATTAATCGCAGATATTTCGATGGGTGATATCGCATATTATGATTCCACAAAAGGAATATATTCCTTTACAGATTCCAGTTCTTATTCTGGATATAATTATTATTATAGTGTTCATACTTATGATTCTGGTCATGACCATTGGTATGATATCGATGGAAATGATATAGGTCCCATTCCACCCCTGGAAAGTGGAAGTAGCTCGCCTGAACAAAAGAATGTTATTGCAACAACACCATTTCAAATGGCACTTGCAACTTACGATAGTATGGCTGTGCCTATTAAAGTTGTACCAAATCCGTATCGGTTGGATTATAATGATCCACTTCATATGTATCCTGATGCTGCTGATCCATATAAACTACGATTTACAAACTTACCTAAGAAAAGTATCATTCGAATCTATTCTGCTTCTGGAGATCTCATATACGAGAAAAAACATTTAAACGCTGAATCTGCAGAAGAATCCTGGCGACAGGAAACCATTTCATTTTCAGGTACAATTGTAAGTGGAATCTACTTCTGGCTAGTCGAATCTTTAGATCCTGCCAGTAAGGGGAAAATTCAAAAAGGTACTTTAGCTATTGTTAAATAAACATTAGGAGGCTTTTAAATATTACTTCATGAAAACAATATTAATTATTCTACTTACACCCATAATCCTTTTAGCTCAAGCAGATATGATTGATGGGTATTCTCCTCGAAATTTGACTCGTGGGAAAATGTGGTCAACCTATCGAAACAATGGTCTTGATGGTGGTGGCAACAGAAGTGAATCTAGAAACCATAGCCAAGAGAGCTTAACCTACCCTGGCAATATGTCACGAGTCGGTCCAGACTTTGTTGAATATTTCTTAGATATAGAAGCTTATATTAATAACGATCCGAATGTAATTGAAGTAGCGCGAGCTACAATCCCACAAAATTCAAAAGGACAAGGCGTATGGATACTTGCAATTGATGAAACAGGGGATACTTTAGTGTCATATTCAGGACCAAGAAATGTAACCCATGATGTAGAGCCAGCACCTTATGATATTCGAAATGCTCCGGAATCTGTATTGGGTGATTCATCCTATCCAAATATTGAGCGGAGCAACTACTCACCCTACCATTATGATGTTCAAAGTAGTGAACCTGTAGAAATTCATAATTATCGATACAATGAATATTCTGCAAATGATTCTACGCCTGAAGAAATCATTATTAGCCAATGGACCACAAAAACAGGAATTCAAGTTACTCGAAAAGCCTATGCTTGGGGTTATCCTGATTTTGATGATTTTATTATTCAGGAGATTACCTATGAAAATACCGGATCTAAGATTTTGGATCCTTCATATTTTTCACTTATGAATACGTTTAGTTTAAATTCAATGGCTCACCATTGGGCAGAAGGAAAAGGAATGAATTGGAGTGATTGGAGACATAATAGAGAACAAACTCAGGATGATTTATTCTTTTATACAAAAGCAGACACTTTTACTGCTGACGAACCCGAATTCACAAATGATTATGTTGACGATATTATTTTTTATCAACGAGATGACAACTGGGTTGGAACAACTTGGAATGATACGGGACAGCCATACAAGTTAGAAGTTGCAACTCAAAGAACTTCATCATCCAGTGGAGGGTTTCATGGACAAAAAGAGAATCAACTTCTAGCCTATCAATATATTGGGATGGGAATATTAGATATTGAACCGGAAGGTGATTTTATTCATCCGTCTAATACTGACCAGCCCGCTTTTGCAAAATGGTGGCATAGCGGGGACCCTGAACATTTTGACTATCAAGATCCAAACTCTATGCAGCATTCTGATCAAGAAATGTACAATATGGTTATTGGCTTTGATGAAAACAACATAACCCAAACACCTCCAGATACTCCCGATTTAAAGACCCACGCACTCACTTTCGGTCCGTACAGATTAGAACCTGGCCAAAAAGCAAAAATTGTTTTAGCATTCGTAGGAGGGTCAGCACCTGATTGGTTGAATGTAGATGAAGTAACTTGGGCAAATCAACCAAGATCAAAATTAGATTTAAAATTAGGGGAAAGGTCATTATTTAGAAATTTTAATCAAGCAAAATTTGCCTATAAAAATAAATATAATATTCCTGACCCACCTCCAGATGTTGATATCTGGTTTAATAATACTCGATTAGGACAAGTCGTAGTTCATTGGGCAGATGATGTTGAAGATGCGTTGGATCCAGATTATGAAGGTGAAGAGGCAAAAGATGTTCGAGGATATCGAGTTTATAAATCATGGCCGCCTTCTCACTATTGGCATTTTGGCCCTTGGGAATTAATCGCAGATATTTCGATGGATGATATCGCATATTATGATTCTACAAAAGGTATCTATTCATTTACTGATTCCAGTTCTTACTCTGGGTATAACTACTATTATAGTGTTCACACTTATGATTCTGGTCATGACCATTGGTATGATATTGATGGAAATGATATAGGTCCAATACCATCTTTAGAAAGTGGATATAGCTCTCCTGAGCAAAAAAATGTTATTGCCGTTACACCGTTCCAAATTGCATTGGCAAAATATGACAGTATGAAAGTTCCCATTAAAGTTGTTCCAAATCCGTATCGATTAGATTTCAATGATCCACTTCATATGTATCCTGATGCTGCTGATCCTTATAAGCTACGTTTTATTAATTTACCTAAAAAAAGTATCATTCGAATCTATTCTGCTTCTGGAGATCTCATATACGAGAAAAAACATTTAAACGCTGAATCAGCTGAAGAGTCATGGCGACAAGAAACCATTTCATTTTCAGGTACAATTGTAAGTGGAATCTACTTCTGGCTAGTCGAATCTTTAGATCCTGCCAGTAAGGGGAAAATTCAAAAAGGTACTTTAGCTATTGTTAAATAGAAACTTGTTTTACTTTATAAGTTTCTTCATTTTTAATCAAAATAGACCCCATCAATAAATACCATATCACATTTAAATTAAATACAATTTTTTGAACAATTGTTATTGGAATACCTCTTACACCTGTTAACCCTTGAAAAATATGATATCCAATAAATATTAATAGTAAAGTGGTAAAGCTTAATAGATAATTTGAGTATTCATCGTTTTTATAAATGACTGTTATTAATAGCACACAAAATAAACCTAGAGCCCACAGATAAACACCAAATAAATGAAACGATTTAAAAGTATTACTGGGTGTAATTCCCAATAGAATTAAACCACCCCCAGATAGAATTCCACTACCAGAAGTAATCCAACCAACCCATTTTTTTTTACAAATAAAAGTTGAATAATTAAAATAAAAAATACAAATTGAAATGCCAAATACAATGATAGCACTATTACTTAATATCATTGAATATAAATTAGGCTCCCCATTTTTTGCAATTGTTTCGCCCAAATCACTCAAAAAATTTTCCCAATAAGTATAACCAATTTTTGAAGGATCCCAAGGTGTCCCCCCTGGATAAAAATACATAGATATATGACTCAATATAAAATAACTAATACTTCCATAAATTACAGACATTCCACTTATTTTTTTTGATACCAATCGGTTCATTTAAGTTTATTTATTAGATCCACAAGATGACTATAAATAATTGGACCCGTTTTAGACCCTAATGAATTGATTTCTCCATAAGGTGAACTATCAGCATTATATAGATACGGGGGTTCAACATCCCATTCACTCTTTGGAATAATATATCCTATTTCGTCATTTGCTAATCCAAACACAAATTTAAATTGCCCATCCATGATTGATCTTAAATATGGGACTTCAATTGGGGAAATTGGATAATCTTGCCCAGGTGGAGATACGACTCCCCCATTCACAATTTCTGGATAAATTTCACCTGGAATTGAGAGAAAGCTGGCTGGACCAATTTTAAAGGCTGCGACTTCAGTTCTGACTTCCATCCAACCGGATAAGCCATGTTTAATGACCCCCAAAGCAAACCCAAGTTTCCAATAATTATTTTCTAAGGGTAATAAAACGGTCTTAGCCATAATAGAAATAGAACTTTCAGTAATATCAACGGATTGGTCCCCGCTTAAAGCTCTTAATAATAAATAGCCAATATTTTGCCCTTGAGCTTCTGTTTTTTCAAAGGTAGCACCAGTTAGCATTTCACCTGTAAACATGTCAGGGATCTCGAAAGGCGGGCGAGTAGTCATTAATCCTCCTACAGAACTACTCATATAAACTGCAGTTCCTCCAATGCCTTCAACTAAAGTTGTCCCATCTCGGTGAATTCCCTTTTCAACAGTTTCCCGAATGTAATGCGGAAAATCAGAGGTAATGAGAAGATTTTCACTCCATAAAGTTTCCGGATGATTTCCCCATGATACGAGTGATCCCAATGTTGTATCTGCTTCAATATCTATCGCTTGAATAATTCGAAGCCCAGCATCTAGTTCTTCGGGTTTTCGTGTATCCATTACAAATCGTGCACCATTCACTAAATCCTGAGCGAACCGAAGTTTTGCTGGACGTAATTGAGCAACCGCTTCTTCTATAGCTATTTTTGTTTTCGACTTCACATCTTCCATATAGTCAGGATTTACGCCAGAAGACAGAAAACTTTCACCCCATATACCCACTAAATCAGGTCCTTCATGATTATGTGTACTAGCAATAATACAATAATCTAGTTCGAGAGATTCAGCCAAAGATTTTCTAATATCAACCACTTCATCATGAAGAAATCCGACTGCGTCCAATCCGACAATAGCTAAACGAGTGTCGCCTGTTTCTAACACCATCACTCTAGCCCAGATATCATCATGAACTCCTTGTGCTGGTCGTTGATTATGAAACCCAGCAATCCAAACGGGATCAAATTCACTATTTTCATTTAAATCATTATAAGTGTCACCATCATCTGGTTCATACTTTGCATTACTATCAACATCATTCCAAGTATCAAAACCTGAAGGTGTAATTGAAACTTTTGCAAATCCTGCTTTGATTGGATGTGGTTGATTATCCTTTATGGATATGTTTACTGAATAATCTGGATGCCTATCGGATAAATTATTAATGATAAATCCACATCCAAATAGAAGGATTACTCCTAAAAATATTAGTACTCTTTTAAAAATATTCATTATTTTGTTTTTTCCTCGAATCGATTCATGATCTCTTTCCAATTGGTAAATATAATTCCTTCATTTTTCATGTATTGAATCACATCAGAATCGGAGAACATTTCAGCTTCCCAGACTCTTTGTTGCCAGGAATTGGTAATTTTTTTCAATCCTTCTGTTTCAATAGACGGGTGAAATATAATTTCTGATAATCCTGGTTTTAGAGATTGAATAAGATTGAAAAAATTAGATAATTTATCTTCATATGTTTTCCCGGTTGGGACAGAATAAAAATCGTCCAACTTGGGTAAAGTATACTTATTACCATACGATACCATTTCATCTGAAATTGGATATCCTTGATTCCTAAATTTTTCAACAATTTCAGGAGTAAAATCAATTACATTTGCTGGAATATTATAATCCATCGCTACTTTAAAAAATACTTCTGCATACTTAGCTGATCCATAAAGTGTCCCCATATGTGTATCAATATGGTCCGGAGTCATTCCCATTGAAATTGCTCTATCTATCTGGGCTCGTATTTCTTTTTCCACTTCTTCCGCTGATGCATGCATGACAACTCCAGGAACTTCATGATAGAAATATTCATCTCGATCTATGAGCCCTGGAACGTCTCGTGGATTTGAAATCGGTCCCCACCTGTATGTTTTCCATTCGGCTGTTAAGGTTAAATGAAGTCCCACATCATAGGTGGTGTTTTTTTGGGACCATTCAGCAAAATCATTAAACCACGGACAAGGTACCATGACTGCCACAGACTGAATTTGATTATTTAATAAATAAGTTTCAGCTGCTTGATTCGCTTCTTGGCACATTCCAATATCGTCTGCGTGCAAAATCACCACACGACTTCCTATTGGAAATCCTAATTTTTCTGCCCAATTATTTCCGATTAAGCCCATTGGACTCCTTTCTGTTTTTGGTCCTGAACATGAAAAAAAGATCATAAATATCAATAAAATACTACTTTTGATTTTATACATTTATTTATTAACCGTATTAAATGGAATGACTTTTTCAAAAAACTTTCTCATATAAAATTTTAAATATTTATTAACTGGTTCGCCTAAATCCATAGTATGAGGCCATCCTTTTAATCTGTGATATTCATGGAAAACATTATTTTCTTTTAATTTTTTGTCTAACAAGTCAGACTGACCAATAGGTACAATATCATCAATGGTACCATGAAATGTAATAGTAGGCGGATCATCACTTGAGATATAATTAATTGGAGATGCATTTTCAAAAGGAACGGGATTCTCATCATAATTCATCCCAATAAATTCAGTTAATGCGGAGTTACTGAGTGCAAAATCAGTGGTTAAATCACAAGGACCATAAATATTCACAATGCCTTTAATTTGGTCCACACTTCCGCATGATTCATATTTATCTGTATATCCTACCATCATTGCCAAATGAGCACCTGCGGACCCACCAACAATAACTATCTTACTTGTATCTATCCCATAGTCCATTCCATTATTTTTTAACCATTTCACACCACAATTAATATCTTCAACTGCAGCAGGAAATTGAGCAACCTTAGAGAGACGGTATGAGAGCGATGCGGTTATATAGCCTTGCTTGGCAAATTCTAATAAATAAACTAAATAATCTTCTTTTTGTCCATATTTCCAACTGCCTCCATGCACAAAAATAATAAGTGGAGTTGAAGGCTGAGTTGTTTCTTTTTTATAAATATCGAGTTTAAGCTCTTTTTCAGGTGTTTCTTTAAATAGAATATCCTTGAAAACTATAATTGAATCAGGAATAGATGGTTCTAAATCGACTAAGTCTAATAGACCTAAACCAAAAGACCATTTTAATACTGTATTATTCCAATATCCTCGTGGAGGGTTCATTTCACCATCTTTAGGTTTATTGTCACATGAACATAATAAAATAAGTAATGCTAATAGTAATTTATTCATTGAATTTTTCTCTTTTTCAGTAAATAGGGATTGATATTTTGAATCTCATTTGAGATGCCAAACCAATTTGTAAATTTGAATTTTCAAATTTATGATAATTTTTTGCAAATGATTGTCCAACCGCTGTACCCAAAGCGGCACCGAATATAACATCACTCAAATAATGTTTATTATCATTCATTCTGCTCGCTGCAACTAAAGTGGCTAAACCATAAACCACTGCACCGACCGTATCTCCATATAATTCATGGGCAATGGCAGCGATTGTATAACTATGAGATGTATGTCCACTCGGAAAAGATTGACAACAACTTCCATTAGGTCTTTCACGACCAAAAGCTCGTTTCATTCCAACAGTTATGATTCCATTTGTTAACATAGCAAAAGTTGAAAATTGCATTTTTGAAATTAAATTAGTTTTTGTATCGTTTTTAACTTTTGAATTTAAATATATAGACGACCACAACAACCAGTGTCCCCAATTTCCACCAATTTCATCTCCAAAATGAGAAATAGGGTCTGAAAGAATTTTATTGGATTGAACAAAATCTTTCACATCCATATCAATTTTAGTAACACCTAAAGCAACTATTGCCGCACTTCCTAATAGCCACTGACTTGATGGGTCCATAATTATATCTTTCCCAGATTGGACCCAATAAGATTGCCAATTATCGGGTGGCTCTTTTGCATAAATAATATGAATAAATAAAAAAAGAATTAGGGTCGTTTTTTGAATAATCTTCATTCTAATACTGGAAAGTTGAGCTGAAATTTCACAAATTCTATCCACCAATAAAAGACTTAATTATGAAACAAAAGAGCGCAATAATCATCGGAGCAGGGAATCGTGGAAATACCTACGCTAGTTACAGTATTTCATTCCCTGATGAAATAAAAATTGTAGGTGTTGCTGATCCTAATCCTGAAAAACGAGATAAATTTAGTCAACTTTATCATCTCACCGATTCACAATGTTACGATTCATGGGAATCTATTTTAAATCAACCTAAATTATCTGATATAGCTATTATAACTACTCAAGATCAGATGCACATAAAGCCGGCTTTAGCTGCCATGAAAAAAGGGTATCATATTTTATTAGAAAAACCTTTGGCAACAACTGAAGAAGATTGCATTACTTTTAATAATAAAGCCAAAGATTATGATAGAATTATTGGATTATGTCATGTACTCAGATTTACATCTCATTATATAAAAATAAAAGAATTAATAAATTCTGGTGTCATTGGTGATATTGTAAATATCGAACATTTAGAACCGGTTAATTATTGGCATATGGCTCATTCTTATGTTCGGGGAAACTGGCGACGCCTGGATGAATCATCTCCAATGATTGTGGCAAAATCTATTCATGATATTGACCTCGTGAGTTGGTTTGCAAATTCTCCTTATAAAAGTATTTATTCTACTGGATCACTAAGACATTTCACAAAAGAAAATGCTCCCGAAGGAAGTACAGATAGATGCATTTCAAATTGTGCTGTGGAAAATGAATGTCCTTATTCTGCATTAAAATTATATATGAATATGGAATTGACTGGATGGCCTGTTTCTGTTATTTCCAGTGATTTATCAAAAGAAGGACGGGAAAAAGCATTACAAGAAGGACCCTATGGACGTTGTGTATATCAATCCGATAATGATGTAGTCGATCATCAAGTCGTAAGTATAGAATTTGAGAATGATGTAAAAGCGTCGTTTACCATGTCGGCTTTTACTGATGGTGAAAGACGCACCCGAATTATGGGAACCATGGGTGAAATTATTGGTGATTTCAATACCATTACCCTGAACAATTTCAGAAATCAGACAAAGGAAATTGTATGGGCGAAATCAGAAGAAGATGAAATGGGCCATGGCGGTGGTGATTTTGGACTCATGAAACAGTTTTTAGTGGCAGTGCGAGCCAATGATCCAACTTTATTTAGTTCTTCTTTAGAAGCTGCTGTAGAATCTCACTTAATGTCATTTGGAGCTGAGAAAAGTCGATTAGAGAAAAAAGTGGTTCACCCTTTAAACTAGATTCAAGAGTCTGCTCCGAAAAGGTCAAGTTGGACTAAAGTCCCATTTTTTTTAGAATGTTCACCCCAAGCTAAAGCATGGGGTAAATACAGATATTACTGGAGTCATAGCAAAATACTTACCTCGTCCTTTAGGGCGGGGATTGTGGAAAGCCAAACGAATTAGGGGTTTTAACCCCTTTCTGGAGTGGACTCATTCAATATAAAATTATTTAATTTTATACCCATAAATAACAGGGCTTGAATCTGCACCCCATTTATTAGCATTATAATAATCACTTGATGCTTCCACACCAACAGCAATATGAATGGATTGTCCTTTTTGCAAAAGTGGCACCCCTTCCTTAGTCGATAAAAATCCTTTTAATTCTACACGCATTTCTACTTCGGACCCATCAGGTGAAAGAGCTATAGTTATATCTTCACTTGATCCTTCCGTATAATCATGTGTGATGGTTCGAATCCCATTTCTATGAACATATTCTACTTTATATCGATCTCGTTTTTTATTATTTTTATCTTTAGACGAATAAAATGATGGACCCAAAATTAGGTCTCCATCTAGAACTTCTTTTTCAGCACCCATACCAGTAAACCCAAAAAATGTTTTAATAAATTTATTTCCTATAAACTCAAATTGTGCTTCTGAATCATCCCCAATATCTATTCCAAAATAACAATTATCATCTCTTGTAGGAGGGTATCCAGTTTTTGAATTCATATCAACATCAATATACGTGTACCAATAATATCTCCCTTTCTCTCCTGTTCGGCCATGAGCCCCAACAACGCGAGAATAAAAATATAAATACGTATCATCGTTTGTAATTTTAAAATCTAATAAATCCGTATCAGGGTTTGGAAATAAATAAGAAATAAAATCCCCTTCAGGATCACTCATACCTTTTATATTTCGCCAATCCTTAAAATCACCATCCAAATTAATTTTTTTTATTTTAGCTTCTTCAACGACGTTATTTAAATACGAATCTACCGTGAGGAAAAGATAATCGCCTTCAATCTTTATAGCATCAGTAAATGATCCTTCAAATTCAAAAGTAATCGTATTACCCGATTCGAGCTGTGTCGCCCCTTCTATTAATTCTGGTTGATACCCTTCACGTTGGTTGACAATTGTTTGATGATCTAATTTTCCTTTTGCAATTTCATAGTGTGTGTTGCCAATTATATATAAAAGAGAAAAAGTTTTATCTTCTTTTTTATATGAAAAATCAAAATATCCTAAATTTATGGGTGTACCAGATTTAGAATAAAGGTCAATTGGTAGAAATGATTTAGAAACATTTTCAATTTGTTTATTCCGGCTTGTTTGAATATGGTACAACTTATAGTCGAATGGGTCAAAAATAATTTGATTATCTGGAATCATTAACACAGGAAAATTTTGAGGTGAAAGATTATTACCACTACGTGTAAAGCGCCCATTCTTATCAATGGTTCCTACAGGTCTTTCATTATATTTTGAAGAATATCCACCTACATTAATTTTATTTTCACTTTCATAAACTCTACAATCCCATATTTGTTTGGCGCGATTTTTTGAAAAGTATGTGTTATTTGTTTTATAATAAAAATCCAGATTTAATGGGATTGCTGATTTATTTGGTAAACTTGCATCTTTATCTGAAAAATCGTTTTTTGAAAAGCTAACAGAAAAATATGGCGTGATTTTTATTGTTGAGTTTTGTTTAGTTATTCCATGTGATTTTAAGAAGACTTTATGAGATGGCTTCCCTTCTGAATCTTTATAATTTGATTGAATAGTATAATAATCATTTGAAAATGATGGGGCTACTATTAATAGATAAAAGATGAACTGGTTTAATTTCATTTTAGCTTATTCTCCATGTACAATTTTTTGAATATCGTATAATATGCCTTGCCTTCTTGGAACGAGTTCAGGCGAAACAAATTCACCAATTCCAGACTGTTTCCATTCTATCCATTTAGACACATATTCTGTTTCTTCTCGTAATTCCCATAATGGCAGATAAAAATCATATAATAAATCTCGATTTGTTGTTGCCATTAATTTAGTGCATAAAGAATTCAATAATTTTTCAAATGATTTAAACGTAGTCAAGTGGCCATCCCATTCTTCTGGTGGATGATTTAATATCCATTGAATACTTTTCACAATCTGATACCCATACTCTCCCATTCTTCCTGGCGCATAAAAACAATCACCCAATAACTGAATTTCGGCATCTGTTATTTCATTATTCCCAAAATACTGTATCCATTCTTTGGATGAGTCTAAAAAGGATTGGCTTGGGTCCCATTGGTCGATTGCACTATTGTACATCCCTAACGTTTTCAATGGTGTATAATTTGCCCAAAATTGACAATTTGGATTACTTAAAATGCCACTTAATTCATTTTTGAGCTCTAAAGGTCTACCCAGATACGGGCCGAGAAATATTTGTCGAATATCATAATCATTTGCATGAAGATTATCCCACAAAATTGGCTTCCGCTTGATGACACGTCTCAACTCTTGGATGGATTCAACAGATATGTTTTTTGAAACAACTTCAGGACCTGTCCAAAAAAAACCAATATTTGAGTTTAAATTTTCACCAAGCTCATTTAAGTATTGATTTCCCCGAACATCATAATCAGCCATTTGTCCACAATAAACTGTAGGGCAAAATAATAGTTTTGACTCTGGAAATTGAGTGTAAAGTTTATTAGTAATTTCTGCATGAGCATGAGCAAAAGATGAGAAGACTAATTCATCTTGAGATGATAATTTTGATGGAATATCATCAAATAAAATTGCAAATTGTTTACATCCAGCTTGTTCAACTTGTTTTATTTTATTTTTCAAATTTTCCCAATCTGAATCGCTAGAATAAGCAATATCTAAGCCCGGAGCAATTGCATAAATAAAATTCAGATTACTTGAATTACAAGACTTTATCAAATCTCTTAATTCAGAAAATAATAAATCTGGGTATAATTCACGCCACTTACTTCGATGGAATAAATCATCTTTAGGGGCATACATATATGTATTCATTCCATCCCACTCCTTCATCCATTGAAAAAGTTGTAATCGCTGATCTGTTTGCCAGGGTCGGCCATAAAACCCTTCTAGAGTACCACAAATAAAATTATTATCTATCATTTTAAAAAATAAGATATATAATAATTATGGATGTCAGAGAAAATAATGCATAGGGTCTTAACTTTATTATTTTTCCATTATCTAATGCTACACTCACTTCATCTTCTGGTAAGTTTATAATCCAATATATCAATAAGAAGAAATAAGCAATAAATATACCTTTTGCAACTCCCATAGGAATAGCCATTACCCAGCCACGCATCAAATCACCCACTCCACGAAATATATTTGCAATTGTATCAGCTAATGCAGTTGATGTTAATAAAATATTATTCATAACGATAGACCAATCCTTTCAATTTTGATTCTGGTTCTGGGGAAGTGTTTAAACTCACCACAATTAATATAACAATCGATAATACAAACGACCACCAAGCAACGTATAAAAATGGTTCAGATACTTGAAATAATGGAATAGATGCATTATTGTTAACCCACATAAGCATTCCAGCAAAAATTACACCTGATACCAATGAAATGAGAGCTGCGGTACCAGTGGCTCGTTTCCACAACATTCCAACAGCAATAATCGCCAAACTAGGACCTTGAAATAAAGATAGAATGGTTTGACTTAAATCATATATACTTTCAAACCGTGTGGCAAATTGTGCGAAAAATATAGCTATCGCAAGCATTGCTGCAGTAATCCACCTTCCAACAATCAATAATTGTCCAGGTGAAGCATCTGGTTTTACAAATTTTTGGTAAACATCTTTTGTCCAAATTGTAGCACCTGAATTCAGAGCAGAATCCACGGAAGACATGAGTCCCGCTAAAAATGCGGCAAAGAAAAGCCCCAATGCACCCGTTGGAAGAATATCTTTTACTAAAATTGCCATCGCCTTATCAGCATCTGTTATGTTTGGATCGTGAGCTAAAGCAATGATTCCAGGAATAACCATTGCAAATGGAATCAATATTTTCAGAAAAGAACCAAACACATAAGATGCTTTTGCATCTGCTTCTGAACGAGCCCCTAGAGTCCGTTGAACCATATTTTGATTTCCAAACCAATACGCATTCGCTAAAACCAAGCCAAGCCCTAAAAAGATACCAGACCAAGGGTGTGGCGTTGCTGTATCTACAGATAATATTAATTCAAAATGATCTTGTGCTCTCGGCCCTAACGATCGAATTATTGAAACAAATTCGCTGATACCACCCAATCTATATATTCCAAAAAAGAGAACAAATAAGGAACCACCAAGCATAACTATACATTGAAGAACATCGGTATAAACAACTGCTTTTAAACCGCCAAATAGGGTGTAGGTACCAATCAAAATACTCATTATAATGATAGAATACATAAGAGTCCATGTTGGTGGTCGAGCCAGGTTCATCATCGATTCACCCCATTCTGGACTTATTTCGTTTTCATCAAAAAAGATTATTTCACTATTGCTTAATAAATTTTTATCAAAACCTTTATGAATTAGTACCAAATTTGGATCTTTATCATCAATCACCTGTTGAATTTGATCATAATCAAACAGATTCAAAAAATCATGTGTTTTTCCCGCACTCGTTGCTTCTACAACTTGATCTCGAACATATTGAGATTCAGTTACAATAAGTATTTTAGGATTTAGATCTAATAATAAGTTGAACATTAAAGCCGTAGCATATAATGTAACACCCAATCCAAATGCAGTTACAACACCCCAAATTACTGCTGATATGGTTCGAACACTTTGATTGTACCTTGCGCCCAACCATTCAGGGATTGTGCTTACCTTTGATTTCCAAAACATGGGAATGAACAAAAAGGCACCTACAATCATGACTGGAACACTTCCGAGCCAATCATAATTTCCAAGCACAATGCCGTATAAATAGGCTGCACCTGCAATGCCTACCATATCTACAGCACCAATATCCGTTACAACCAAGGACATACCAATCGCCCACCATGGCAATGAACGCCCGGCTAAAAAATAATCATCACCTGACTTCATTTTTCGACCTATGTACATTCCGAAAAGCACAGTACCAATGAGATAAATAATAATAATAGAATAATCAATTCTTCCTAAAGCCATAGTGATCCTTTTTTATTTTAAGTGAGTTTTTTTAAATTAGTATAATTAAGAAAATTATATTTTATAAGAGAGACGGATTCCGAGTAATCTTGGTTGTCCCCATAATTGTTCTACAAAACCAAGGTAACCATTCACGCCTTGCTCAACAATATATTCAGTATTTAATAAGTTTTTTCCCCATAAAGACACATCCCATTTTTCAGAAGAAATACCTATATGTCCGTTGATTAATGTGCGGGCATCATCCCTTAATAGATTCGCATCTTTATCGGTAGAAAGTTGAGATAATTTTTCATCCATAAAATCACTGCGGATTTGCGTTACAAACATCATATTCGCATTCATCGGAACTCGAAAGTCTGCCACCAAACTCCAAGTGCGTTTTGGATATAAACTAATATGTTCTCCTGAAAAATCATTATCTAAATCTTCTAATGGCTCATCTTCATCCCAAATACCATTATTATTTTCATCCGTAAATGATTCACCTTCATCCCAATATCCATTGAAATATCCATCGTGAAATTCATTAAAAACCGCTTTGGTCTGTCCGTATCCACCCGTCAATGTAAGAGCGTTATTTAACATTCTTCCAGAAAAATCAATTTCAAATCCCGAAACCGTAGCTTTTCCAGCATTGCTAATGGAATACCCTTCAAATAAATCTTGAAATTGACTGACTTGCATATCTGTGTATTCCATTCGATAGAGAGCAGAATTAATAAAGAATGTATTGGATTGATTGCCCAACTTAAACCCAAACTCGTAATTAATTATTTGTTCTGGTTTGAAAGGTTCCGTAACTGACTTTATATTTGAAATATAATCGGCATTAAATCCTCCACTCTTATACCCTTTGGATATTGTCCCAAACAAATTGAATTCTGGTGAAAATTCATATTTCATATTGATATTGGGTGTAAAAGCACTCCATGTTTTTGTGGTATCAAAATAACTATCTGGAATTCCATCGCCTGATGTATCGTCAGGAAAAGTGATATATCCAAAAGATGCTATGCCTTCTTGACGAAATTTAAATCGCATTTTATCAAAGGAATATCGAGCGCCTAAAGTTACTGTTAGTTTCTCCATAATTTGGATATCAGCAGATCCATATATACCCACACTAGCTGTGTTTCCGCCACCTTCCGGGTTAACAACTACATCTGTCATATTTTTAGCAAGAAACCAAGGGATTCCTGCAGCAAAATGAAAAAAATACGGCTGAGGATACACGGGGCCTTTTAAATAATGAAAGAGATTATAATAAAAAAGTCCTGATAACCATGAAATTCGATTTTCACCCGATGATACTAATCGTAGTTCTGCCATAGTTTGATCACCGTCATTATCCCAATCGCCCAATAAAATACTAACCCCGGTATGATCTTCATCATTGAACCAGGACACATCTGATTTTCTTATCGACATCAACCCAACTAAGTTTAAATGATGATTAATTTTATAATTTAAATTAAATGTACTACCCGTGAGCAATCGATTTGAATATCCGGTTGTATCATTATAATAAGAATAAATACCATCATCTTTAATATCTACTGAATCAATTAAAAAATAAATTGAATCTAATGGCAAATTGTCAAAAGCTGAACTACTACTACTTATTCGCCAATCTGAAATGTGACCTGAAATTTTATTTAAGTCTTCTTTATAATAATCTAAACTAAAATCTAGAGTTAAATTTTTTATAGGTTTCGCTCGAATTGCAAATCGACCCCCAAAATTATTTTTATATTTTTCCTGACTCTGATTATAAGTATTTGTTAAATACCCATCATATAAAAAACGATATCCAGACACACGAGTGAATAATTTATCACTAATCCTTTGATTAATATTAATATTAATTTTCTGATATCCATTTTGACCTGATTCTATTAATATATTTCTAGAATTAATTGGACCAGGCTTCACAGTAATCATATTAATAGCCCCTGAAACAGTATTCCGCCCAAATAGTGTACCTTGGGGACCTCTCAAAAATTCTACGCTTTTGATATCAACCATATCAGTTACAATAAATTCAGGGCGTCCCATTATTACGCCATCAAGGTAAACACCTTCAGCTGATGACATTCCCGGATTTCTAGCGCCACCCGTAATTCCTCGAATATTAAATGACAATGTAGTTTGTTCTTCATAAGAAAAAACATTGGGAACAACCGCTGTTAAATCTTCAAGAGATGATGCGCCCAAATCTCTAATCATACTTTCGCTGATTGCGACCATTGAAATTGGAACATCTTTTATTGATTCTTCTCGTCGCCTAGCTAAAACGGTCACTTCTTTGCCGAATAAGTTCCCTTTTATTAAAGTGATTTTTAAATTCGTGAGATCATCAAACATTGAATAGGTGTTTCGAAGCGTTTGATATCCTATATAACTAAAAACGATTGTAATGTTATCACTTGGATTATATTTGAATGAGAATGAGCCATCTACATCAGTTGCTGTACCAATATTTGTTTTACTAACTATAATATTTGCCCCAGCCAACGGAATCCCGTTTGAATCAAAAACAATCCCTGAAATACTTTGACCAAAAATGGAGCCAAATATCAATGATAACAAATAGATTTTATAATATTTTCTAATACCAATCCTCACAGAACATCATTATATTAAATTATTCCTTACAATCTATCCTCAATAATAGATAAATTTTATATACTTCAGCAATTATATTTTTTCAAAATAGTATTTTCAATAATCCATCCACCTTATCAAAATAAATATTCGTGCGATACTTTAAATTAATTTTAACTTTTCTTGCCCTTTTTACAGGTTTATTGGCTAATAATTTCCGTCAAAACTCTAATGTAATTTTAATTACATTGGATGGTGTCAGATGGCAAGAATTTTTTGATGGAGATGATCCGTTCTTAAATGATGATGTCGCAGATGCTTATCTCGGTGAATCCTTCCCTATTTTTTGGAATAACCATGCAAAAAACAGTACAATCTATGGTAACCTAAAATCAAAAAGCCCCATGACCGTTAATGGAATTCCAGTAAGCTTGCCTGGATATAAATCAATTTTTTTAGGTCACAATCATAATTGCAGAAACAATAGCTGCGATCGAGTATTAACTGAAACATTTCCAGAAAGAATTGCCCGCGAACTACATTTAGATAAGTACCAGGTTGCAGGGTTTGCTTCATGGGGTAAAATTGAATTGGCCCTTGAGCATGATCCTGGCAATATATTTGTAAATACCAATATTACTGATGTTGATGATGAGACTGACGACCCTATCATTGATAGTTTAAATGCCTTACAAAAATCTGACCCACCCAAAGGCTGGGGAGGTGCAAGACGCGATATTTATACATGGGCACATGGAATGCATTATTTACAAAAACATCGCCCACGTTTTTTATATATTGGTTTAGATGATAGCGATGAATATGGGCACAAAAATCAATACGAGTCCTATTTAGCAAGTTTACATCAATATGATAAGTGGATTGATGAACTAATATCTCAATTAAAAACGATGGGTGAATATGGAAAAAACACTACCATTATAATAACAACTGATCATGGGCGTGGAAAAAAGAAACGATGGACTGGGCATGCAGATTTTTCATGGAATCGTCATTTACTTACGGGAAAACATATTTGGTGTACAGTATTGGGAAATCAAGTTAACCCGCTAGGTATCGTAAAAAAAATAAAAGGGAAAAGTCATCAATCTATTCGTCCAACTGTTGAACTTTTATTTGGACTAACTCCGTCTCAACCTGAAAAAGCATTACTTGAAGCTTTCAATTCTTTTAAATAGATTACAGATCTAAATATATAAAATATTTAAATTATTTATTATTTATTGAATAAAAATTAATTTTTAATTAACTATAAATACGGAAAAGAAACATGAACTCATTAATCCCTATTATTTTATTTTTCACATCACTTCTTCTAGGAAATGATATTGTAAATATACCTTACTTTTTTCAAGAGAAACGCTCCTTTGAGCTTGAAGAACAATTAATCTACTCGGTTGCAACCGCGAACAATGGCGATGTTTTTGCTGGGACAAACGATGGACTGTTTGTTAAACTCAATAATAATTCAAATTGGAAAAAAGTTTCAGGAATAGATAACCCTACCTATTTTGTTTCTATTCATGAAAAAAATGTAATTGCAATTTCAGGGAAAATAAAAAATAATATATTATCCGAAGGAAAAGTTCATTCTATTTTAGGTGAAACAAATAAATTAGATTCTAAAATACCTGAAAAATTAAGAATCGATATAAAACGATGCCATTTTACAATAAAAGGTGGATACGGATTTTTAAGTTCTGAAGATAAATTAAATATTTTTCCCCTAAATAAAATTGGAAAAAATAACCTAAAACTTAAATCGATGAATATTGGCACAGGACAAATAAATCAATTATTTGCGAAAAATAAACAATCAATATTTATTGCTAGCGATACGGGATTTTTCCGGAAAAATGGAAAATCCTGGAATAAAATTCAACCATCATCTGGAGATAGAAGCTGGGCTCTCACTGATTCCCGAAGCGTTACCATTGATTCAAAAAACAGACTCTGGTTTGCCAGCCCTCAAGGTGTCGGTGTCTTGAATGGCGAAAAATGGACACTGTATGAAGGTCAAGATGGGCTTCCCTATAACGATTTCACCAAAATGGCTGCGGGAATAAATGGTGATGTGTGGTTTGGAACTAAAAAAGGTGCAATCCATTTCGATGGTAAAACATGGGAATACCGTCAAGGAATGAGATGGCTTCCGAATGATCATGTAAATGATATTTCCGTGGCAAAAGATGGGTCTGTTTGGATCGCAACATCCAAAGGATTAAGTCATATTTTTAAAGAAAAAATGACTTTAGCAGAAAAAGCTAAGTTTTATGAAGATGAGATTGATAAATATCATCGTCGGACTCCTTACGAATTTGTACTAGATGTAAATCTTACAAAAGCTGGAGACAAGTCAGAATGGATTCAACATGATAGTGATAATGATGGCCTCTGGACAGGTATGTATGGCGCGGCAGAATGTTTTGCTTATGCCGCCACAAAAGATCCAAAAGCGAAAGCACGAGCAAAGAAAGCATTTGAAGCACTCAAATTTCTTGGAGATGTGACTCAAGATGCACCTATTTCCCCGCCACCAGGATTCGTAGCTCGTACTATCCTTCCAACCAGCGGACATGATCCAAATATTGGTCGCGTCGAAGATGATATTCGAAATCAGAAAACCAATGATAAACTTTGGAAGGTATACGAAAACAGATGGCCAAAGGATAAAACAGGAAAGTGGTATTATAAAACGGATACAAGTTCAGACGAGTTAGATGGACATTATTTCTTATATGGATTATATTATGATTTAGTTGCTGACACTGAAGAAGAGAAGGAACGTGTCCGTGCTCATATAAAAAAATTAACGGATCATATGATTGATCATGATTTTCAATTAGTTGATCACGATGGAAAACCTACTCGTTGGTCAAGATTCAATCCCTATGAAATGAATCATGATAAAAACTGGTTTGTAGAACGTGGATTAAATTCTTTAAGTATGTTATCTTATTTATCCATTACCCATCATATTACGGGTGACGACAGATATCGTGAATTATCCAATATGCTTATAGAAGATCATGGATATGCACAAAATATGACGGATCAAAAATTCAACCGCGGTGTAGGAACAGGAAATCATTCTGATGATGAAATGGCATTTATGTCTTACTATCATTTAATAAATTATGAAACTGATCCAGAATTAAAATCCCGTTATGCATTTTCCATGTATATGAATTGGATGCTTGAAGCACCGGAACTAAATCCATTTTTCAATTTTGCTTTTAGAGCTGTAACGGCAAGTGAAGATTTTGTAGATGCGTGGGGAACCTATAGTTTAGATCCACATGAAGAATGGTTAGATGAATCCATTGAAACATTAGTTCGATTTCCTATCGACAGATTTGATTGGCGACACACAAATGAACACCGAACAGATATCCAAAAGTTGCATCCATGGAATCGTACTTTTGATCATGAAAATAATTTTCGCAAAGGATATCGTGTTAGTGGAAAAGTTTTTCCCGTGGATGAAAGCCATGTAAATCATTGGAATCATGATCCTTGGTATATGAACACCGGTGGAAGTGGTCGAAATTTGTCAAACGGGACTGTTTATTTGCTACCTTATTACATGGGACTTTATCATGGTTTTATTCAAGAATAAAAACATATTCATAATTGGCCTTTTCATAGTAGGTCAGATATTTGGGAAAGGTATTTCAAAAACATCTATTTTCCCGGCCCAAGGTAAACATGTTCATGGGAGTAGTATTATTGAAGCTCCAAATGGCGATTTACTCGCCTGTTGGTTTTACGGATCTGGAGAGCGAACAGCCAACGATGTAGTAATTCAAGGATCTCGTCTAAAGAAAGGGTCATCAGAATGGGGGTCCATATTTGTCATGGCCGATACACCTGACCTTCCTGATTGTAATCCTGTATTATTTATCAATGAAAATGATGAATTAATGCTTTTCTGGATTGCGGTCCGTGCAAATGGTTGGGAAAATTCTGTACTTCGTTATAAAATTTCTTCTGATTATTTAAAACCAGGAGCACCAAATTGGGACTGGCAGGATATCATAATACTAAAACCCGGTGAAGAATTTTATAACACAATTAAAAAAGAATTTGAAGCCAATTATACAGACCCAGCTTGGTCAGAATATGCTTTACCTTACGAAAAGCTTATTGCTGAAGCTGCATTAGATATGGAAAAAAGGCAAAAAGGATGGATGACTCGAATTCACCCAATTACATTATCAACAGGAAGAATCCTTCTCCCCTTATACTCGGATGGATATAATATTTCTTTAATTGGGATCAGTGATGATAATGGAAAAACGTGGACATCAAGCAAACCTATTGTTGGTTTTGGCCCTGTCCAACCAGCTTTAATTGAAAAAAATGATGGATCTATAATCGCTTATATGCGCGATAATGGCGGATCACCTTATCGAATTTTGGTTAGCGAATCTCAAGATCAAGGAATGTCATGGACATTTGCAACTGATTCTAAAATTTTAAACCCCGGCTCAAGTATTGATGCAATTGAATTGAAAAATGGGCATTGGGTTATGATTTATAATGACACAGAAGATAGCCGAAGTAGTTGGGCTGTATCATTATCCAAAGATGAAGGAAAAACTTGGAAGTGGACACGTCATATTGGGGTTTCTCACGATAAATCTGAAAGTTATTCGTATCCTTCCATGATTCAAACTAAAGATGGAAAGATCCATATTTCCTATTCTTACCGCAATCAAGAAGGGAAAACTATTTTACACGCTTCCTTCAATGAGAATTGGATCAAGAAGGGAGATTGATTTTTTAAACAACTTGACCAGCTGCCCATCCTGAAGACCAAGCCCATTGAAAATTATACCCACCCAACCAACCAGTTACATCCACTGTTTCACCAATAAAATATAATCCAGGTTGAGTTTTAACTTCCATGGTTTTGGATGATAACTCATCCGTATTAATTCCCCCTGTACATACTTCTGCTACACGCAGACCTTCAGTTCCACTTGGTAAAAGTTCCCAACGATTTATCTTATCACCAAATTCTTTTAAATCATTTTGCTTGATTTGACCCAACCGTTGTGAAGGTAAACCCTTAGTCATCAGAGTATCTATCAATCTAATAGATAACCGCTTTGGTAAATATTGCGATAGAATAGTCTTTAATTCAATCGCATGATTCTCGTTCTGTATTCGAAGCAACCAATCACTCGCATTTAAATCTGGTAATAAATCAATGATGATCTTATCACCTTTTTTCCAATAAGATGAAATTTGCAAAATTGCTGGCCCACTAAACCCGCGATGGGTAATAAGAACTCCATCTCTAAAGCTCTGGGTATTACAACTAACTTTTGCTTCAAAGGACAAACCGGAAAGATCTTTAAAAAATCGATCATTATTATTTTCATTCATTGTAAATGGTACCAATCCAGGATAAAATGGATAAGATTTTAAATGAAACTGTTTCGCAATTTTTAAACCAAAATCTGTTGCTCCCATCTTCGGGATTGATGGTCCACCTGTTGCAATAATTAACGACTCTGATTCAAAAGATTGACCATTCACGTTAACTCGATATTGATTTTGAAATGTAATTGATTCAACTTTAGCATTTAATTTAATTTCAACATTTTCACATTCTATTAGCAACATTCTTAATATTGCTGGTGAATGTTCATTACAAAATAACTGACCTAATTTTTTTTCATTCCAACTCAATTTATGCCTATCCATTAAAGCGATAAAATCCCACGGTGTATAACGAGCTAAAGATGATTTGCAAAAATGTGGATTATGCGATAAATACGATTCTGGTTCAATATATAAATTAGTAAAATTGCACCTTCCACCACCAGATATGAGAATCTTCTTTCCAACCTTTTCTTCTGACTCCAGAACTAATACTTTTCGTTCTCGCTTTGACGCTTCCATTGCGCACATTAATCCAGCTGCGCCACCACCAATAATGATTACGTCAAATTTCATTATCTAAGATATAGTTGAATTAAACCAGTGATTTGAATCTTTTGGTCAGAAGCCAAACACTAATACCACTTACGATTAGTCCAATTCCAACTAACGTAAACAAATCACCAAATTCTAATAATACATCATTATGTTGAACAACAGGTATTGACTTTTCAATTAAAATTCTGGCTTTCATTACAATGACAGTTCCTGATATAATAGGAATCCAATGTAGAATATATTTTGATTTTTTTCTAAATCTTATAAAACTCAATACAATTCCCCAACCAATCCAGGATAGGATTTGAAAAATATTAAGCCCCCTAAAATAATTTATAATATTGATGAGTGGACTTATCCAAATATTATCAAACGGCATTGTGTCTCTATCTGAATAAACAATGACTTCATTATCTCTCTTTTTTAAACCGATTAATATTTCTTCCGTTTTTCTTTCGTGGTTTAATAAATCCCAATTAGGAACATCCAACACATTCCACGTACCGCAAGTTGGACCATAACCATGATAATCTGCTCCTCCGAGAAAAAATAAATTATTATTATTGCAGGCATTAATAATATCATTATGAATTTTATTGGGAAATGCTAATTGATTCTTATTCACAATTTCAAACCCATTTACTCCAGAGTCAATATAGTGTTGAATCGTTTTATTCTGACCATCAAACCAATGAGCCACTCCCACAATGCCGCCTTGTCTATGAACTTCTGCGATTATGACTGAATCTTTCTTACCAAAAGTAATCAGTGAATCTGTTAGACCGAGTAACACCATATGATTACTTCCAGAAAACTCAATTCCAGCCATTATGTGTGGACTTTGTTTTAATTGTCGATTTCTTTGTTGCTTCACCAAATCTAAAGTATTGGGATTATGATTATGTTCTGTTAAAAAAAATGCATCAAACCCATTCATTGTATGCCATTCCATTTGTTCTTCAGGGGTAATTAACCCATCATGACTAAAATACGAATGTGCGTGAGTATTAAATAGAATTTTCGAATCAGATTGATTTATAATTTTATTCGAAGGAATAGGCCAAAAAATCATCCAGACTAATATAAAATAAGCCAATCCAATAATAGCTGGGATTGATAATAACCACTTTTTATAAAAACTAAATCCCTTTTTTAAAAAAAGATACAAACCAAAACTAAGAAATATCCAAATCCACAATACAATATATTCTTCTACAGGTTCTCCTGCTCTCAAATAAAATAAAGGGATCCCAACAATTGGTTCTAACAATTCACGAAAAACCGATAAATGAATTGAATAATCATTTTCAATTTTTAGACTAACAGCATTAATTATTTGTATTGGACGATGAAAAATAAAATTGATCCCAACTATCATTGACATAAAAATTGTGAGGACTGGATTAGCTACACACTTTTGTTTTAATTGAAGTAATAATTTATTCAAAAGACACCCCCATTATAATTGATTCATTATCTCTTTTTAATTCTATCATTCCATATTTCTTATAAAAATTAAATGCACGTTGATTTTCAATCCCTAATCCAAGATGTAATCCTTTCGACCCACGATCTCTTAAATGTGCCATAAAATGGTCCATCATTTTTATACCCAAGCCTTTTCCCTGAGCCCGCGGTAATAAATCAATATGTAAATGAGAAGGATATTCGGGATAATCTAAAGGGATTTCTGGATGAAAAAGTAAATGAATACATTCTTCATCTTTAGTCCATGGTTTTGAACTTTGGAGGGGATCTGTATATTGTTTTTGGAGATTTGGAAGCCACTCTAATTGAACTTTTTCAAAAAATGATTTTGTATCCAAAGCACCCATAACATATCCACATACGCCCAATTCATCTTCTAACAAAAAAGCTGACTTTGGCTCAAGGTTGATATAGGGACCAGCATAAATATGTCCCAAAATCATTGGATCCTTATGAAGGTGCTCAGCGCCTTTCCCCGAATTCCCGGTTTTCAAACATATTTCATACACTAAATCATGTGATTTAGAATTATAGGGACTTATAATAAATGACATTAGCTGATTTACACCGACTTCCTTATAAAACTTTCAGTATTTTTCCCTTAAATATTATCAAGGGTTAATAAAAGTTACTTTGTTTATCAACTATACTAAAAGAATTTAAATGGAATCAATTGTGAAATATTATTAGAACTGAATAATATTCTAAAACGTTAGAAACATCCTTTTATATTTACGCAAACTACTCTGTTAGTATCAATATTTATTAAACTATATATAATTTGTTTTTAAATAAATCGAAATATTTAACAAGCGCCAGCAGATTGAATCACAAGTCCTTTTCCTCGGTAATCGTCTACAAAATCTATATTAAAATCATTTACGCTATTTTTGTCCTGCTCACTTATTAAAATATCAATTCCGTTTATTTGATATTTGTTATCTTTTTCTTTAGACTCATCCAGAGCCATGCCTAAGCTTGGACCTCCTCATCCAAATCCTGCCATATAAACTCGTAAAGATTTCCCTTTATTTTGAGCAAGAATAGTATTTATCTCTTTTTTTGCAATATCAGTAATAGTCATAAAATAGTCCTATCAATAAGTTATTCAATTAAAGATTAGATACAATTTTTATTAATTGGTTACAATAAATATCATAAAAACAAAAAAACGGACATGAATTTTCCATGTCCGTTTATCACGTGGCTCCCCTTGCGTTACGCAGTCAATTACTGAAAATAGAGAATTTGTAGACAAAATTGATTATTTTCTTTCCAAACTGGTATCGTGTTACCCAGTTGATGAACATTTTTACCAATTTCGTTTATATATAGGATTAGAAGGATTAATATTGCTTCAGCTATTCTATGTTCTTGCAAATTCCAATAAGGAGCGAATATCGCCATTATCAGCAACATAAATAGCTTCTAAATATTTTTTCCTGGAATCACCGGGTTTTACCAGATTAAACCTACCCCATGAAAATACGTCTTTATTAAATACATGGGATATTAGAATATCTGCACAAAGCCTTGAATGGCGACCATTTCCATTAGGGAATGGATGGACTGATACGATTCTATGTTTGAATCTAATGGCTATTTCTTCATCTGAATATGTATTGTTTTCTATCCAATATTTACAATCATCACACACCACTTTCATTTCTTGATTTATTTGAAACTTATCAATACCTAAATTTTTATTTGATGTCCTAATTTTCCCTGCCCACTTCCATGTTTTATTAAACATTCGTTTATGAACATCTAGAATAAATTTGGTAGTTAAAATCCTTTCCGCGGTGAATTTCTGTTTCAGTGACCACTCAACAGCTGTTTCAATATTTAATTGTTCAAATTCATCTAACTCTTTTCTGTTAGAAATCGTTTGAATCATTAATCCTTCCTTTTCTTCTTCGGTGATTGGTGTTTGTCCATAAATGTAATCAATCTCTAATCCCATAAAATTCTCGGTATTTTTGTTTTTATTTCTTTTGCCTTTTCATCAATCGCTTTTTCAAGTCGATTTTTTGATGCTTTTTGATCTTCAAGTTCCATACTCACCGATGTTCGCTCTACAATTTCTCTTGCCAGTATCATTGCCCTTTCTTCTATCATTTTTTTCAAAGATAACTGATTTGGAATAAAGCCATACACCAACCGCATATTTAACGCCTGACCCACCTGTCGAAGCAGTTTGATTGTCACTGATCCACTTTTCTCCCGGTCTTCTATTTCCCAAACACTTTGAGATGTAATTGACATACGCTTCCCTAATTGCCTTAATGACATATTCAGCGCTTTGCGGATAGAGAATATCCAACCATTTGGTGGTATCTCTACATGCTCCAGATTTTTGTATTCTATTATTTTTTGATCAAGTTGATCTAGGATTAATTTTTGTTCTTTCATAAGGCTATTCCCTTAATTATTATGTCATATATTAAGGCTATTACCTTATATTGCGCAAGATATATTCAGGCTATTACCTTATGTATACCCCGGTCATAAAGGAAACCCTGAAAAACGTTTACTATCCATGAATTTTAATTACTTTCAGTCATAATTGGTGAAAACCTGTTATTAGCATAGAGCATATATATTTGAAACAATCTCCATAATAACTCGTAACAAGGATCTCAATTATCGGAGCCTATGTGTATTTCTCATTTATTTCTTCCATCTTTAAATCCCGAGTATCTCTTCAACTGGAAAATATGATGCTACGGAAACAAATCGATATTTTAATGCGGAGACAGAAACGACCTTTAGTCCATAATCGAGATAGACTCTTATTTGTTCTATTGTCCATGTTATATACCGGATGGAAAAAAGCATTCCTAATCTTTCAA
>JABIHN010000006.1 GCA_018649625.1 Fidelibacterota bacterium
CATCACCGCCGGTAAACATCAAACTATTTGGAATGGAAAAGACAATAAGGGCAGGCAGGTATCATCAGGTGTTTACCTTTATATTCTTACAGCAAAATCGAATGAAACTGGGAAGATATTTACAAAATCCAACAAGATGGTCTTATTAAAATAAAATCGTAATCAGGAATACATTTATGAAACGTAACTTAAAAACAATTAGAATTTTATTCATTGCCGCCATTTGGGTGGTATCATTATTATTTTCACAGGATGGGAAATTGGTTCCTATTAAATTGGAATTACCCAAGCCTATGTTTATTGGTACACCCCAGAATTTAAATGTAAAAAATCTCCAAAAACCATTGGGTAAACCGCGTCCGGCTTTTTTAGCGCCAGCTGGAACAGAAAATGTAGCATTAGGCAAAACGGTGTACAGTTCCGATGATTATCCCGTTATTGGTGAAGTCGAAATGATTACGGATGGAGATAAAAATGCAGCGGAAGGAAGCTTTGTGGAATTAGGTCCATTCCTGCAGGATGTAACTGTTGATTTGGGTGAGAATTATAAAATGTATGCCATTGTTCTCTGGCATTTCCATAAACAGGCGCGGGTGTATTTTGATGTGGTGATTCAAACAGCAGATGATAAAGATATGACGGAAAATGTGACAACACTTTTCAATAATGATATTGATAATTCTGCTGGATTTGGCGTAGGGAAGGATATGCATTATGTGGAAACATCTGAAGGGAAACTCATTGATGCGAAAGGTGTAATGGGTCGTTTTGTGAAATTTTACAGTAAGGGAAATACCAATAACGATTTGAATCATTATATTGAAGTGGCCGTTTACGGACTTCCGGTAAAATGACATTCAATCGTACCAGGACAACACTTGTTCTGTCAATTTTTAGTAAAAGACTAATCGGAAGTATATTGGGATTTTAATTGGTTTAGGTAATGAATTATAACTTGAAAGTCGATTAATTTCCCCTGTCATAGGGGAAACACAAAGGGGTTAGAAATAATGGTTAAATCCTAATAGAAAATGCAAAGGATTAAAGTAAAAACGTATGCTTTCCCGATTTTATAAACCCCCATTATCCCCCTGTTACAGTGGGATTCGAAAGGATTGCAAATATATTATTTATAATTTCCTTATATTTTCTCCCCTGTAATAGGGGAGAATTGAAGTTGGAAATCCCGATTTATTTGTCGGGGTGGGGTCAACAAATCGATTAAATCCTATGAAAAATGCCAAAGAAGTCAATAAACAAAAATTAAAAACTATAAGGCGGTTAAACCGAAATCAACCGACTCCTTGGGAATTAAAATTATGGCAGTATTTAAAAGAGACAAAAATGGATGGCTACAAATTTCGGAGACAAGTAAGTATTGATAATTATGTTGTCGATTTCTGCTGTTTGGATTTGAAATTAGTTATAGAGTTGGATGGAAGTGGGCATTTGCACCCAAAACAGCAAATGATAGACAAAGGAAGATCGAATGATTTAGAAAGTTGGGGCTATACCTTAATTCGATTTTTTAATAATGAAATTGATGATAATCTTAATGAAGTTTTAGAAATCATTTCTTCAAAATGCAAAGAATTAGAGTAAAAACGTATGTTTTCGCGATTCTATAAACCCCCATTATCCCCCCGAAACAAGTTCGGGATTCCAAAACCCTATGATAGGGGGACTAAAAGGATTGTCAAAAATGGAAAATTCTTTCACTTGTTATTGAGATACATAGCAGATGCACTTTTATAAAATACGCTATCCAATTTTATTCATATTTATATTAGCGGGAATCTTCCGCTTTACACAATTATCTGATCGTCCCATGCATGGGGATGAAGCCATCAATGCAGTAAAACTTGCTGAAGTGATGGACGCAGGTCGTTTCGACTACAATCCACACCAACATCACGGCCCCATATTTTATTATACATCTGCTCTTTTTGCTGCTGTCCATGGGCTATGGGATATTCAAGAGTTTCATGAATCCTTTCTCCGGGGAATTACAGCGTTTGTAGGGTTAATACTAATTTGGCTTGCCTTTGGATTCCGGAAATCTCTCAAAAATGATGTTGTGCTCTTTGCGGCCGGGCTCATGGCCATTTCACCATCGTTGGTTTTTTACAGTCGATATTTTATACATGAAATATTTGTAGTCACGATGACATTTGAGTTCATGGTTGGTATCTATCAATTTCATAAATCAAAAAAACAATCATGGCTCATACTATCCGGGCTTGCTTTGGGCGGAATGATGGCTGCAAAGGAGACATGGCCTATTATTGTGTTCTCTATGTTAGCATCTTACGTAATTCTCCATTATAAAATTGGATTAAGGATTAAAATTCCATTGAAGAAAATTCTATTCGTCATTGGAATTGCATTTGGATTGGCTTTTATCTTTTTCTCTGATTTTCTTCAGGACATACCCAACAGCACCGATTTCATTTCTGCCTTTTCGCCATATATAGACAGAGTGTCTTCAGAAAGAATTCATAACCAACCCTGGTATTATTATTTGAATATTTTATTTCCATTTGGATATTCAGGAAATAGTTTACATTGGGGAGAAGGAATGCTATTTATTGCCTTTTTACTGAACCTTCGAATTAAGAAGCAACCAACAATTGTGAGTTTCCTATTTTGGTATTCGATAATCCTATTGGCAATTTTGTCCATCATACCATATAAAACGCCTTGGAATGTATTAGGCGTAATGCCAGGCGTAATTTTGGTGGCATCCTATACCATTTATCATGGATTAGAAAAGCCAATAATACGTAATGGCGTTATTGGACTATTATTTGGATTCATGTTTTTGCATTCCTATTCCTTCAATTTTATTCATGAATCAGATCAAAATAATCCAAATATATATGCTCATCCCACAATGGATGTTATTACCATTAAATCCAAAATTTATGACATTGCAGATCAAGTGGATGCTCCCATATTTATCATCGCGTCTAACGATGATTATTGGCCTTTCCCTTGGTATTTACGCCATATGGAGAATGTAGGCTATTGGAATCATGTACCGAAAAATGTAGGCGATGCTTCAATTATTTTGTTATCTCCCGATTTGGAATCGGATTTGGTGAAAGTGCTTTATGAAGATCCAA
>JABIHN010000029.1 GCA_018649625.1 Fidelibacterota bacterium
AGTTTCACGAAGAAAAAAGATAAAATGTTGACAAAAATAAAATTACAAAGTATGGATACATCATTCATTGTATCTCCTTTGTTATCAGTCTTTTGTGTTTTTTGTGTGCTTGCATCCCGTGTTTTTTGCGGGGCATTTTGTAGCGAATAATCCAGGCTAATAGATATTAGTGAACAGGTAATTAATTTTTACATAATTAGTATTATCACTTTAATAAAATCAACTTTTGAATCTGAGAATCTCTCCCTGATTCCAGCCTGACAAAATAAATACCACTTGGATGTTCTGTAGCATTCCATTGGATTTCGCGAAGGCCAGACCTTGATATTTCATCCACCAATGTTTCAACAATTCGACCATTAATATCATAAATATAAAGAGAAGTTGCGTTGGTTGCCTTCGTAGAGTAACGAATCGTGGTCAATGGATTAAAAGGATTCGGGTAAGGGTTAAATAATTGAAAAGTGGATGGCGCAATTTCATTTTCATTATCCAATGTATTATTAACCGTAATGATAACAGTATCCGGGATGGATGTTAAGTCTCCATCCGACACAAGTAAGGTAAATAAATAATCTGTTCTATACTCTACAAGCGGGCTTGTAAATACGGGTGTTTCTGATGTTGTATTATTTAAAGTTATTTCTGGTGAAGAAGTCCAAATAAATGTTAAATCTGAATTCTCATTATCACTTGAGCCAGTTCCATCCAGTTCAACAATTTCATTTTCACCGACAGATTGATCACTTCCAGCATGAGCAACTGGTGGCGTATTTTCACTTTCATCATCAAATTCATGACTCCCTAAATTGCTCCATGTGTCTTGATTATAAACAATCCATTCTGAATTTTCAGTTGTCGTTCCAGCAGATACTTCCCAGCTAAGATTCCCTAATAAAGTTGATGATTTTCTAACAAGGGTATGATCTAAAGTTCCATTCAAAATTCCAGCAACATTCCATCCATCACCGGGGTCTCCATTCCAATCTCCCAACCAATCAATAATTGAATAATTTGATTCAATACCTTTTACAAGAGCATATCCATCATTACCATTGCTAAGGTATTGATGAGTCATATCGGCATGTGATAAAATAGACTGATTTGCATTTGGGTGAGCAATAATATAAATAGAATATGCTTCTATAATTGCATTCGTTGGAAAATCATTCCAATATTCATACTCTCCAATCGTTATAGGGGAATTCCCAACACTTGGAAAAGCATATAAGGATAAATCAACAGATTCATTGCTGGGATTAAAAATTTCTAAATATCTATTTTCTCCAGATCCTTCTCCATATTCACTAAAAAATAAATCCCTTGCCAATATTTCTGATATATAAATATTAACTGTGTCACCGGACGATGCACCTTCATTGTCTGTAACAATCAAATTAAAAGAAAGTGTTGTTGCAATTTCAGGAGCTGTGAATGAACTATATTCTCCATTATAAGTTGAAAGCGTTACAGGCTCACCACTGGTTTGTTCCCAATTATAAGAAACGATAGAGCCATCCACATCATAGCTTTCTGAACCATTTAAAATAACTGTTGAACCAAAAAGGACACTTTGATTTACACCAGCATTGGCTACAGGAAAAATATTTTGCCCGCTAGTCCCACATTCGGACCAAATACAATTTGCCCATTCTGGATGATCAATAAATGGGTTACGATTATTTTGAATATTATAAATAGCATTATTTCTATTTAATTCTTTTTGGCTCACTGGATCCGCTTCATGCCAATCTAATAACATTTCAACGGCCCAATCTTTTAAATCAGCACCATTCACCATGTCATTATTATCCCAACCGGAATCATCTGTATAATATCGGGTAGACATGTAAAAATAGTTTCGTGCAAAGTCTCCCTTGTAAGCATCGATAGGTTCAAAAACAGTTCCACTAAAGCCATAGGAATTCATCGATCCACGCTTGCTCCCATTTTGTGATGTCCAAGTTGCGCTGGACACTTCACCAAAGGCATAGTTGGAACGCATACCATTGACATATCCATCTGTTGGAACCAAATGAAATAAATCCGTATTCATAGGTGATCCATTATTAAACCAACTTTTTGGCCACGAATGTTCTCGATTATAACAATCACCTTCTCCGCCATAATTTCCACATTGATCTGAGCCAAATGTGTACTCATAAGGCGGCGTTCCACCGGGAACATCCGAATACATATCCCAAACTTTATTGTTTGATTTTTTATCCGTGGATTGAAAATGAGTCCAAAGAGATGAATAAGATTGACTGGAATGATTATCAATAATTAAATGGAGCGCTCCCCGTAAATCTTGCCCATCTAATCCATTGGCTGAATCATAATAACCCGACGGAACTTGTGCCAGTGACATGGAAATAAGTAAATAAAATAAGAATGAATGTTTCATATAAGATTATTGATAAATGTTAGATATTGAAGGTTTTAAAAAAAGTTAAACTGTATGATTACCGCTTCTCTAAAAAAAGAGTCAATTGGCGACTAGCCAATGAGAGTAAAACAGCAGCAACAACGTCTGCAATTGGTGGAACATTTGGGAATCCAAAATTCCATATAATGACAGCCACCAGCCATATTAAAAATACTTTCATTGTAAAATAAAATCAATCATCAAATTTTGTGCCTACAGGTTGGCGATAAGATTGAAATGGAATCATAAGTAAGTTTTTGAAATTGGAATGTTCTGATTGTTTCATGTGTGTATCAATCCCATATTTTAATTCCTGCATTTCTATGTTGCTTGTTGTAGAAAATAAATGATCCCAAATTGAGAAAATATTCCCATAATTTGAATCAGTCTGCGGAAGTGAAAAATGATGATGAACTTTATGAAAATGGGGCGTAACAAATATCCAAGATAGTGGTTTGTCCAATATTTTTGGAAACTGAATATTTGCGTGCGTCAGCGCTGCGAAAAAAGCAGAAATAGTTTGATAAAGCATAACTAATCCAAAAGATGCACCAGTGGCTAATACTGCCAATGTTGTAAATAGAAGTCGAAAAATATTTTCTCCGGGATGATGGCGAAGTCCGCTTGTTACATCAATATTCTGATCGGTGTGATGAATAATATGGAATCTCCACATCCATTTTACTCGATGTTCCAACCAATGAATAAACCATGCTCCCAGAAGGTCTAAAAGAGTTAACCCTAGAATGACATAAAGCCACAGTGGCAATGTAGTTATGTTTAAAAGTCCGAATTGGTTCGTCATATTAAAATCCACTGCAGCAACAATGAAGGAAGCACCAATCAAATTAATTAACAATGTAATAAGTGTAAAAGTAAGGTTTAACTTGGCATGTTGAATCTTTTTATACTCCATCCGAAAAAGTGGTACAATCGCTTCGAGAGACAAAAACAAAGCCAACCCGCTCACAAGAAAAACAGATCGAGTAGAAGATGGAACGGTCTCAAAAAATGTTAGGAATTCTTCCACTTTAATTAGACACAGTGCGCCAAAAGTTCAATAAAATAATCAAATTTATTGACCAGCCATTTTCACCATAATCGCATTCTGTGCATGCATGCGGTTTTCGGCTTCATCAAAAACAATGGAATAATCCGCTTCCATAACACCATCCGTTACTTCCCGTCCACGTTCTGCTGGCAAGCAGTGCATAAATAACGTTTCTTTTCCCGTATTATCCATAAGTGCTTCATTCACTTGGTATTCTGCAAATATTTTTTCACGTTCTTCAGCTTCTTCTTTTTGTCCCATGGATGCCCACACATCTGTATAAATCACATCAGCACCGTTGGCTGCAGATTTTGGATCATGGGATAATTCAAAAGTGGAAAATCCTGAATCTTCCACCATTTTGACTGTTTTTTTGTCAGGTTCAAACCCACTGGGTCCACAACACACAAAATGCATAGGGAATTTGCTGGCCAGTTGCAGCCAGGAATGAACAATATTATTTCCGTCACCCATATAGGTGATTTTCATATCATCCAAATTTCCGCGATGTTCCCAAACAGTTAGAATATCTGCCATTATTTGACAAGGATGGTTATAATCTGTGAGGCCATTTATTACTGGTGAATTAGAATATTCTGCTAATTCTAAAATATGAGAATGATCAAATAATCTCGCCATAATCATATCATTATACCGGGAAACAACACGAGAAATATCTTTAATGGCTTCCCGCTTTCCAACGCCAATATCGTTGGGACCAAGAAAAAGTGCATGACCGCCCATCCAAGTAAATCCAGTTTCAAATGAGATACGGGTTCTTGCCGATGGTTTCGCAAAAATCATGGCTAAAGATTGATCTTTAAAGGGTTTATATTCTTCCCGATTATGGAATTTGGTTTTGATTTCTTTCGCTAAATGAAGCATCTCCCACAGTTCATTTTTAGAAAAATCAGCGATATGTAAAAAATGGTTCGGCATTATTTTCTCTATTCTTTATTATTTTTTTTTAAAGTATATAACGGCTCAAATCTGGATCTTCAACAATATCTTTTAAAGATTCTTTCACGATTGTTGCTGTGATCTTTATTTTTTTATTGCCACGCTTTGGTTGTTCAAAAAGATGGTCTTCTAACAAGGTTGTCATGATAGTATGTAATCGTCTGGCACCAATATTTTCCATTTTACTATTTACATCTGATGCCAATTCTGCAATGGATTTTATGGCCGCTTCATTGAATTCTAAGTCAACGCCTTCTGCACTTAAAAGTGCTTTATATTGTTTTATTAATGCGGACTTTGGGTGTGTTAAAATTTTAACAAAATCTTCTTTTGTCAGTTTATCCAATTCAACACGAATTGGAAAACGACCTTGTAATTCTGGAATCATATCTGATGGCGTGCTCACATGAAATGCCCCTGCCGCAATAAATAAAATATGATCGGTGGCTATAACACCATATTTCGTACTTACATTACTTCCTTCTACAATGGGAAGCAAATCCCGTTGAACACCTTCTCGACTGACATCGGGTCCAAATCCACTATTTTCACCTACAACTTTATCAATTTCATCTAAAAAAATGATCCCATTATTCTCAGTGCGCTCTTTGGCTAAGCGAATTACTTCTTCTTGATCAATCAATTTTGAAGCTTCTAATTCTAATAAAACTTCACGAGCGTCTTCTACGGTCATTTTCTTCATCCGTTTTGACTTGGGAAGAGAACCTGAAATCATATCTTTTATATTTGTGCCAATATCTTCCATTCCCATAGGGCCAAAAACTTGCATACCAATTACGGGATCATCTGATATTTCAACTTCAATCATTTTATTTTCAAATTCACCTTTATCAAGTTTTTTGCGAATCTTGCTTCGAGTTCGCTCATGTCGATCTTTTAATTCTTTAGATATTTTTGGATCATTTTTGTGATCATCCGGAAATAAAATATCAATTATTCTTTCATTGGCAAGGTGCTCTGCTAATTCGATAACTTCTTCTTCTTTTTCTTTCTCAACAATAGATATTGCAGTATCCATTAAATCTCGAATCATCGATTCCACGTCTCTACCTACATACCCAACTTCTGTAAATTTACTAGCTTCGACTTTAATAAAAGGAGCATTTGCCAGAGATGCAAGGCGACGAGCGATTTCTGTCTTTCCCACACCCGTTGACCCAATCATGATAATATTATTTGGCATTATTTCATCTCTAAGCTTGCCTTCAACTTGTTGTCGTCTCCATCTATTTCGAAGCGCGATTGCTACTGATTTTTTTGCATTTTTTTGGCCTACGATATACCGATCTAACTCTTTTACGATTTGTTTGGGTGTTAGTTGTTTCATGCAATTTCCAAAACAGTTATTGTATCATTTGTATAAATACAAAGATCGGCTGCAATTTTTAAACTTTTTTCAGCAACTTGTTTTGCAGAAAATTTAGTAGATTGTAAAAATGCTGTTGCAGCAGCTTGAGCAAATCCACCGCCTGATCCAATAGAAACAACCGGGCCATCAGGTTCAATAACATTCCCGTCACCAGCAATAATAAAGCTATGTTTTTTATCCATCACAACTAGCATTGCATCCAAATGACGAAGAACTTTATCCGTTCTCCACTCTTTGGCTAGCTCTACAATGGCTCGCTTCATATCACCATCATATTGATCCAGTTTTTGTTCAAACTTTTCAAAAAGAGTTAGCGCATCTGCGGCTGCGCCAGCAAACCCACCAAGAACACCGCCTTTGATCGTATCAAATTCTCGGACTTTTACTGCTTTTTGTTTAAATGCCATATCACCAAATGTGACTTGTCCATCACCAGCCATGGCTACTTTTTTCTTATATCGCACACCAATTATGGTTGTTGATCTTATATCTATTTTCATTTTTAAAGTTAACCTTTCGAAGGGTTGACCCTTCGAAAGGTTAATTGGTCCTCTTTACTGCGTTAATGTTTTAAAAAGTTTTGAATCACCCGGTAAAACCAAGGTCGTCTTTTTATCAATTACTTTTTCGTAAGTTTCCAAAGTCCGAAGAAATTCATAAAAGTCAGGATCTTTCGAAAAAGATGTAGCATAAATATCCAATGCAATTGCTTCTCCTTCCCCGCGAATCTGTTGAGATGTTTTATACGCTTCCGCTAAAAGAACAGTTTTGTCTCTATCTGTTGCGGCACGAATTTTCTGAGCTTCTTCTTCTCCTTCAGATCGAAACTTATTCGCCTGACGTTTTCGTTCAGCTTCCATACGAGCATAAATAGATGCTTCATTCTCTCTTGGAAGATCAACACGACGAATCCGAACATCAATCACTTCAATCCCATATTTACTCGTTTCTTCATTACTGGCTATAGTTACGTTATCCATAATAATTTCACGTGTTTCAGTGATAATCTCATGCATATCATGGTTTCCCAATTCTTGTCGAAGTTCAGAATAAACAATATCATCTAATCTAGTTTTCGCTGTAGGAATCGCCCTAACCGTTTGAAGAAATAATAATGGATCTACAATCCGCCATCGAACATAATTATCAATAATAAGCGATTTTTTATCTCGACTTAATATTTCTTCAGGGGGTACATCATACTCTAGCAAACGTTTTTCAAACGAATTTAAAACTTGAATGGGCGCAGGAAGTTTAAAATTGAGCCCAGGTTCTTTAATGGTTCGAACCGGTTTCCCGAATTGTAGAATAACAACTTGTTCTGTTTCATCTACCACAATGATAGTGGATAAAACAAACAATATGACAAGCGAAAAAATTGCTATAGAAAATCGTTTCATTATTTCTGCCCTCCTTTTCCAGGATTTAAATTCAATAGATTTAATAAATTTCCACCATTTTTATCTGGTACAATTATTTTTTCAATACCCGGTAATACTTTTTCCATGGTTTCTAAATACAATCGTTTTTGTGTGATACTTTTTGCTTTTCTATATTCCTTCAAAATAGTGGTGAATTTTGCTGCATCACCTTCAGAACGCTTAATTCGGGATTCTCTAAATCCTTCAGCATCACGAATCATTGCTTCTGCTTCTCCACGCGCTTTAGGTATAATATCGTTCCGGTACCCTTCAGCCTGATTAACCATCCGATTTTTATCTTCTTTTGCTGAAGCGACATCTTTAAATGCACCAAGCACTTCTTTAGGCGGAGATACATCCTGCAACTGCACTGCTACCACATGAATTCCCGATTCATATTTATCTAAAATATGCTGTAATTGTATTTTAGTCCCTTCCTGAATTTTGAATTTTCCCGTGGTTAATGTTTCATCTATCTTATTTCTTCCTACCACTGTTCTAAGACTAGCTTCTGCTGCTTCACGAACAGTCAATTCCGGCTCAACAATATTGAATAAGTATGCCACCGGATCTTTGATCTTGTACTGAACAATCATTTCTGCGTCCACTATATTTTCATCGCCAGTGAGCATAAGGCTTTCCTTCTCAACCGTGCGATACTGTCCATTCCGTAACGTGCGAAATCCAATTTCAATTCTTTTCACTTCTGTTACTTTGGGTGTATTCACCTGCTCAAACGGATAGGGGAAATGATAATTCAATCCTGATTGTGCTACCCGAGTATATTCCCCGAATGTACGAACTACTCCCACTTCATCTGGACCCACCATATACACACCCGTAAATAACCATAGTGCCAATGCTGCTCCTAAAAGTGGAATGATCTTAAATTTAATATCAGGAATCTCAATTTCTTGATCCCCAAACATTACGCGTCTTGTTGCCATCACTTACTCCTTTGTTTTTAGTAATTTTTTCATACCGAAAATTAAAACGAAATATCCATTCCAACTCGTATTTCTCGAGGTCTTCCGAATAAATCGCCACCTTGTCTTGAACGATAATGTTGCCGGTGTTGAATGTTGATTAAATCATATAATTCAAAAAATGAGTCACGATATGATTCAGGATAATTTTTTAAATGGTTTTCTAAATGTTCTTTTGAATCATCAATATCTGTTTGTCCAGTATTAGCATAAACATGTTGAACCGTTTTGAAATTAAATAGGTTCATTATATTCACATAAAATCCAATTTCCATATTTTTAAATCCAATGTTTTTTCGAATGCTTAAATCTGTTTTATATGTCGTTGGTGTAACCATTGATCCTTTTTCGCTTGTAAATTTTCTAGGTTCATCAAAGGATGGCAGACCGCCATCCATTAATAATTCTCATCCAAAAAATGCTTCATATAAAGTTACATGGTGCCCGCTATTAATACTTTCAATTAATGAAAAACTCATATTTTTAAATAGAAAATTTGTAGTTGAAGATGTTTTATAAATACCCAAAAAAGAAAAAACATGCTTATAATTATAATCTAAAGGTTTATTTCTTGAATAATACGCCTCATAGTATCTTTGCTCATCAATCCAATTATTTGATACAGGATAAGCACCATCACCTTTTGCATCCGAAAAAGTATAATTTCCATTTAATTGAAAAGCCTTTTTCCTATAATCTATAGTTAGTTCAATTCCATTGGATAATGATGAACCGCTACTGGCTAAATAAGGATAGGCTCCCCAATAATTTGTTTCCTTATTTGCAAGAGTATCTCCTTGCAAATAATGCTTTGTATCAACTGTAAAAATAGTGGCACTCGTTCCTAAATTATTTGTTTTATACCTTAACCCCAATTCAAATTGTTTCGAAAATGTAGGCGTAAACTCAAGAGGGTTTAATACTGACATATAATAACCCCCATTAAATACTTTCCATCTTAACCATCGACTTTGAAATACATCATCTAATTTTTGAAGTTGTGAATATGTGCCATATTTTGAAATCAATTTTAATTTTTTATTTATATCAATTTCTAAATTAATTCTCGGCATGAAAAATGATTTTGGCGGTACATTCTTAAGGCCTTCTCCATCAACCCATTCATCATGATTTACTTGATTTAATTCAAATGAAGCAGAATCTTTCGGCATCAATGCATCACTATAAAATTGTTGATATCGAAGACCTAATTCTAAACGAATATTTTTATACTTAATTTGATCCGAGACACTTAATGATAATTGTGTTGGGTGTCTAGGACCTTCATAAAAAGAATCAGACTCTTCAATTTCATTGCCATAAATATCATACCCAATTGTATTGATTCCCGGCCATTGCATAAAATTAATAATATCATTTTCAGCTATATTGTTGGAGCTTGATTCCGAATATTGATTTAAAAAATATGAAATATATTTTGGTGAATTCATTTCATATTTCCTGAAAGTATGTTTTTGGAAATTTCCATTTATTTTAAATGAATGATATTTTATATCTTTTGATATGGTTAACACAAAATTATTATATCCAAGTGTTTGCTTACTATATCCAGGTGAAAAGTATCCCGGGTTTACAAAATCGAATTGAAAAAGAGAAGCATTATAATTAGTACTGTAATCCAATCCCTTTTCTACGATAGATGCGCTGTCCCTATAATTCCAAAAATCATCTCCAAAGTTTGGATCATATTGGGAATAATCATTATTCATGAAATCCATTTGTGCTTGGAGTTGAAAATCATATGGAAGTGGAGATACCACCTGAAAAGACAATACTGATGTAACATCAAATTCTTCAGGCAATCGATTATAATTAAAAATATTCTTAATAGGCGTATTATTAATCCTTTTCTTTTCGCTCTGATATAAATAAACAGCTTTTATTTTTATCTCATTATAATTAAATGTAGTTACAGATTGGATTGTATTTTGCGCGGAAACTGCTTCTGGAATATTTCCTGGTTTAATTGTCAATTCATCAATGTCACGACGATCTCCAACCTTTATAACCTGTCCCAAAGAATCACTATAATATGTTTGGTCATAAAATTCCATATCAAAATTTTCATCCGTCAGTGAAAAACCATCCCAATACATTCGGTAATGATCTTGATACGATTCTGATTTACCAAGTACGTAAAAATTTAGCTTATCCCATAATAATCCACTATTAGCAGAAAATGAAAGAGAGTTCCATCCGTAAGAATAGGTATCAAATCTAGATTGATACATAGACGTAAAATTGTCTGATCCTAAATGAATATTAAAAAAACGATTGGGATTTTGACTGTTCAAAGTATGTTGGATTATTGCTCTTTCACTTCCTTCGCTGGCACTGGGAGACGTATTCAAATGAATGCGGTGAATGGATTCCGGAGTAATCTGAAATAAGGGTTGTCCAGTATAAATATTGCGAATATCAATTCCTTCAATCTGATAACCAATCTCATCCATTCGACTCCCCCGAATATGTAAATAGTCATCCCCGCGATAATCCAAAGTGACTGTTCCCGGAAAAAGAAGATTATAAGCATTGTTTTCATTGGGCAAGGGAAGTTCATTTAAAGAGATATCTTCAAATTGAGATTCGGTTGAATCTTGAAAAGATTCACCCAAAAAAAATAACGAGTTTTCACTCAATAAAGGTGAGAATAATATGATGCCTTTAAATAAAAGATAAAATAATTGATTTAAATGCTTCATCTAAATCTCCTTTCTTAATCTTGCTACAGGATAACCCATATTATCTCGATATTTCGCCACCGTTCTTCGCGCCAAGGTAAACCCTTCTTTTGCCAATTCCACTACTAAGCTATCATCATTTAATGGACGTATTTTATTTTCCGCTTTAATAATTTTTTCTAAAGCACGCTTAATAATAAAGGTTCCTAATTCTCGGCCATCACTTAATTCAATTGAATCGGTAAAATAATGTTTAAGCTCAAAAATGCCATAAGGAGTATCTACATATTTTCCCCGAGTCGAACGACTAATTGTGGATATATCCATATTGATTTTATCCGCAATATCCTGAAGTTTTAAAGGTCGAAGAAAATCCATATTTCCCGCAAACCACTCTGGCTGAAATAATATAATGGACCGCATGACATTCACCATGGTAATCCGTCGTTGATGTACTGCTTCAATAAACCAATTGGCAGAATCCATTTTATCTTTAACGAATTTTTTTGCATCTCCCTTGAAATTGCCATTCTCTAATTGATCTTCATATTCTTGGCTAATTCGCAATTC
>JABIHN010000030.1 GCA_018649625.1 Fidelibacterota bacterium
AATGAATTGATAGGACTGAATAGTTCTTTTATGAAGAGTGAGACACATCGTTTAATCGTGAGTATGGATGGAATCAAGCCTAGCGATTACATTGTATATGGAAGTGTAGGTTTAGAATATGCTTGGCAGAAATTAGCATTTATACGCTTAGGGTCTCATTTAGGTCATGATACAGCAGGATTAAGTATTGGAGCAGGGGTAAATATCCGATTAGGCAAAATGGCCTTAACAGTTGATTATGCCTTTGTTGATTACGATATTTTGAAATACACTAACCAATTGGCAATTGGACTTGAATTTTAATGAATAAAATAATGTTAATGTCTCTTCTGTTTGGTTTTTTTGGCAACCAAACTCTTTATGGACAAAGTTGTTCTGCAGATGCAGGATCAGATTTAACAATTTGCGATGGGGATGGATCAAGCTCTAACTATATTTATCTTGATGGAAGTGCATCCACTGTTCTTGAAGGGGATATTACATTTGAATGGACAGTTCTTACTGTTGTGGGTGATGGAAATTGGAAACAAACGTTGGTTATTACAAATAGCGAATCTGATGAAGTCGATCCACGTTTTAAATATCCATATGAACTAGCTGAAGATACCGACTTTTTAGTAGCGCTAAAAATTGTAGATGATTCCTTAACTTGTGAAAGTTTCGATACAATTCAAGTAACAATTCAATCAAATATGTGCCCAAGAGCGGATGCGGGAAATGATTTAATATTGAGTAATGGATGTAACTTTACATTATTCTTGGATGGATCTGATTCAGAAGATTCACAAGATGAATCAATCTCTTTTCATTGGTCTTCTTTAGACGGATATGATTCTAATTTTACGTCTGCTGATTCATCTGTTGCTGAGTTTACATTTCCTTCAACAGAAGAAGATAAAATGTTTTCATTTAAACTCACGGTTACTGATGCAATTCAAAGTGTAACGGATACGGTGAAAATTAATTATTTAGATAATGATGCTCCTGTTGCAGATGCAGGAAATGATATAAGCACATGTGAGAATGAATTCCAATTGAGTGCAAGCAAATCATATGATGTAAATTGGAATGAACTTTCTTATACTTGGACTTCATTGGATGGATTGAATATTAGTGATGCATCCACGTCAAGAGCGACAATAACAAGCCCAATTGATTTAACAGAGTCCACATCCTATCGTATTAAGCTTGAAGTGAATGATGGATATTGTTCAGACTTTGATACATTAATCGTAATGATTTCGGCTAATATTTGTCCAATAGCAATTGCTGGCGAAACAGTTCGGATTCCAAAATTTGAATCTGAAACTGTAATTTTGAATGCGGGAAATTCATTTGACCCTGAAGGAGAAGAAATCTCTTATGAATGGACTACTCCCACAGGAGAAATTGTATCAGATTCAATTTTAACTGTAGTTGATACAGATCCAAATAGTCTATACTCTAAATATGTATATTATTTAAAAGTTATGGATAATGAAAATGCCATTTCTGAAGATTCGGTTTCGGTTATTTTTAGCGAATTCTCAGCACCAAAGAGTCCTACCATTTATGCCGTTGCAAGTCATGCAAGAGTTTTGGTCTCTTGGGATGCATCATCCGAAGCATCCTACGATTCTTTAACAGGGTATTCAGATTTTGAAGGATATAAACTATATCGTTCTATTGATGGTGGAAATACTTGGGGAGGAGATGACGATAAACTCTATGATTTTAATGGCGAGTTTGTTGGCTGGAAACCATATGCTCAATTTGACTATAATACTGATGAAGATTTAGATCATTGTATTTATAGCCATACTAATGATTGTGAACCGGAAGATACACGTCAGATATCAATATCCGGATTAGATCCGCTAGCTCCAAGGTTTACTTTGGGGACTGATACAGGCATTGAATATTCGTTTGTTGATTCTAATGTAGTAGATGGCGTTGAATATTCGTACACTGTTACAGCTTACGATATTGGGTTGAGTTCTTTTAGTGTAGCATTTACAGAAGTTGATTCTAGTGGAATATATGAAGCCGATACACTTTGGCCATTAATAAATCCCGGACAATTTTTGGGTCCTGATACTTTATCATATTACAATGTAGCAGGAAATTGGATTCGAGATGCTGTAAATCCCAACCGAGGATTCGTTAGTTTAGAATCTTCCCGAGGCGATAGTGGCCATCATAATTTTATTACTGTAATTCCTGGTTACACTGCATTGGATATTTCATTTCCTGATGCATCAGATATTGAAGCATTATTTACATCAGATAGTAATAATATTGGAACGGGAGATAGAACTTACTTTATTGTTGATCGAACCAAGATTGTTAGAGACGAATTAAAGTATGAAATTCAGGCAAAACAAAGCGGTACTGCTGTGGATGGGATGGCTTGTGAAGACCCATATGTTTATGGGTATATTGTAAGTGATACTTTGGGAACGCCTGTTTCAACAGTGACTTATTATGAGACTGATCTTAATTTTTTTGAAAAAGATTCAATTTCTGGATTACCCGGAACATTGTATGAAAACGAATCCTATATTGTTCCTCAATACGATATTATTTCTCCCGTTGATAAATGGACAGACCAATTCAAAGGAATTCGATTTAAAATTAAAAATAAAATTCCGTTAAATATTTCAGCCGTACCACCTGTTAGTATTGATACATTACTTTGGTCTTGGGTTAGTCCTGATAGTAGTGCAATGGATAGCTTAAATACTCTTTTTCGTCAATTGTCAATACTTCCTGAATTATCTTATACGAATGTTTCAAGTTATAATCGTCGATTAAATTTCGATTATAAAATTGAATTTTTCAATGAACCCATTGGAGATACAATTGAAATCACAAATACTCATGGAATTGGAAATATGTATTTTCCATTTAGAGTTACAAATATGTGGACAGGGAAAAAAGTAATTCTTGGATGTAATGATTATGGGTACTTTGATGCATCACCGGTTGATTATGATAATGGTGCAAGTGATTTTATTTGGACTCGAAAAGAGGAAGTGTTTTTCCGAAAGGATTCATTAAAAATTGCTGGAGAATGGATAGAAGCATATAATTACAATTTAGATTTAGAGCTTTTTATTGATAATAGAACTAAAAGTAGAAAAGCATTCGATGATTCAAAAGATTATGAAAAAGGTGACACAATCTATTACCATCAGATGCTATTTGTTGCATCTATTCCACCAATAGTAGGTACAGCACCACTGTCTTATCAATTGGATATGAATGATGATGGAGAGAGGAATAATCCGTGGCGAATGGTATATCCATGGACTGGCGGAGAAGAATTACTGATTAAGCCACATAAACTTTTTGTTGATGGAGATAATTGGTATTCTAATATGGCAAAATTAGGTGAAGAAGTTGGCATTTCAGATACCTTATGTTTAGATTCAATTAAGGTCGTTCCAAATCCATATAAAGCCAGCTCTATGTTTAATGAAACGCCAAATTCACGGAAAATTCGTTTTACCCATTTGCCCACAAAATGCCAAATATCTATTTATACTATTTCAGGTGAAATGGTAACCACATTTCAACATGAAGAAGAATTTGATGGTAACGCTTGGTGGAATTTGAGAACAGGTAATAATCAAGATGGACCTGAAATTGCACCTGGGTTGTATATTTATGTTATTGAGTTTCCTGAAGAAAAAGAATATTGTATTGATACTTATGATTCAAATAAGAAGAATAGACAGGGAAGTGGAAAAAATGATTATTATGCGGATGATAATCATGATGATAAAAGACTCATTGAAAAAACAAAGTTCCATATCGGCAAATTTGCGGTGAT
>JABIHN010000031.1 GCA_018649625.1 Fidelibacterota bacterium
ATTAAAACGGACGAATTTCAATCCCACCGCGATACATTAAATAAATACCCAACAATTGGATCACATGAAATAAGTCATTATAGTTAAAATGTTTATGAAGAGATATTTTTGCAACCTGCACCCAAGATGCAACAAGGCTCACGACTAAACCAATGGCAATAAATAAAGCGCCTGTTAATCCAAAAAAAACAAATACAAGTATAAACCCAATCAATGATATCATCATTAACGGCAAATAAAAGGTCACAACAGAACTAAAACTTGTTTGAGTTCTAGACTTATTATAAAATGTAATTAATAAAAGACTTCCTATTCCATAAATAATATTGACCCCTCTTCCTGAAATAAAAAATAAGGTAGGTGACATGGCTAATACAATTGCTGTTGATGCAACAAAGATAAGTGTTAATCGCCAAATTATCGCATTAGACAACTCGGAGATTTTCGGGCCAAATCCATGTGAAGTTCCTCCAAACAATGCACCAATTCCTATTAAAATAAAAGATGTGCCCCAAAGTTGATGGAAGTGTGAATCTTGAATAGACAGTGTAATCCACCCAAAAATAAAACTCAAAATACAAATAATATAATCAGTAATAGCCGTTGTGGGCTCGTAAATATGTGGGTGTTTATCTGACATAATTAACCAATACTAAACAGCAGCAAAGTAACTATGGATTCATAATCATATTTATGAGAAAAACTATATCCATGACTGTGATATTATTATCAGAATTAATATCTCCAACAGAACCGGCACAAATCCCTATCGCTTCTCCGGATGTGACATAATCTGAAAGAAGTAAAATATCAAAAACATCAAGATCGCCCGAATTATTCATATCACCCAGTTCCCATTCTAAACATACATCTGTTGGCAATGCTAAAAATGTGTGCCAACCTGCAGGAGGGCTTTTTTCAATCCGGCCACTTGAATCAGCCGCTTGAATAAAATAATGTATATCGTTACTTTGTGCTAACGCAGGAATGAGTCCACTCCACGAAGTAAACTCTTCTGGAATTATCGAACCATAAAGCGCTTCTGAATTCCAATTATTCATTTCGGATGTTTTCCAAAAAACTTTAATGGAATCTTGAATTAGTCCAGCATTACTTAAGTCATCAATAATGACATCAATATAATAGCCATTATTTACTACATTCGTACTGTCATTAATTGGATTGTGAAATACCTGAAGCATTTCTAAATCAGGTATGCCTTTTATTCTGCAATGAAGTGCATCCGTAGATTCCCATGTTCCTGTAAAAGGAATGATTTCAAAGCCTGGCATTGCATCTTCATAAGATAAAATTGCTTCATCATCCCAATTACTACCCATAATTGGTACAAATACTTTTTCATTTAAAATAAGTGAGTTGGTATAAGGTTGATCATTAGGCGTCCAAACTCGAAATACTTCCCAAGGCTCACCCCATTTATTTAAAGCATTTCCAAAATAAGTTGCTGTTGCCTCAATCTCTCCGTACTGCTCGTGACTCGTAGGGACTTCTCTAATAAGGACTTTAGTTGGGCTTAAATACTTGCCCCAACAATCAATATGGTCTATATATGTATTATTTGGATCATCAACCACATGATATAAATCAATACCATAATATTCTAACATTAATTGATGCACTTCCTCATTGGATATACTATTTTCTTCATAAACCAAATCAGATGATGCAGAAACACCCAAGCCATCCGTCATATAATTTCCACCCGCATGAATAAGATCATTGGCATAATAAGGGGCGCCTAATAATTCAGACATTTTTAGGGGAGCAGCATTATCATTTGGCCGAGGACGATTATAGGTAAAATCAACAACTGCTACTTCTCTATTACCATCAACAACCCACCAAGGGCCATAATCTCGAGTCCAATAACTATCTGTTGACCCTGTAACATAAACGACGTTTTCCATATTCACATCACCATTTGACATGGAATTATTTGCTGAATTTTGTTGGCCAGAAGATACAAGACAATAAATGGTAACATCTTCAGACATTTCTGCAATCATAGCAGTAGAAATTCCAAAAGGATACCTAATTAGGACTCCTTCCATCCGTTCATATTCAGCAATATTTCGGACATCACCTAACGGGGGATCTGTCTCACGCCCCATGGAATAAATATCATTAATTCGGGATTGTTCTTCCTGAGTGAGACCAATTGGCAATTCACCTTGAAATCGATTGGTCGCAAAAAGAAGTGTAAAAAAAAATAGAATAGAAATTAAGTTTCTCATAAAATAATTAACGGCAGTAAAAGAGAATTTACTTATTTTTAAAATTCCAGTATAATTCCGCCCACTGGAAATGTTTTATATTGCCATGCCATCTCCGTTGTGCCATCTTCAAGATACACAGTTTCCCATGGATTATCACGATTGAATACATTCATAATATCCCAAAATGCCACTAAATTCATTTTCTTGAAATTAAATCGTTGCTGTAAGAGAATATCAAATCGGATATATTCATTATACCGTTCAGTATTCCAAGCATCGTTCGAATTAACATACCAATCGCGGATGATGTGATCATACGATTCTGGCGTAAAAGGTCGTCCGCCCATATAGCGCAATTTAACGCCAATTTCGTATTCGTCTGCAGGAGCAAATGGAAGCCACGATGTCATTTTTGCTAACAACGTTTCTTTATGTCGTTGATACCATTCATATTTGATAAATCGGATTTTGTAACCACCAACTAGTGTTACTACATCACCATAATCATAATCCCACGCATATTTATTTTCATTTCTTGGGTCAACACCTTCTGCAATAGAATGAGACCATGCGAATGATCCATACCAATTGCGTGTGTATTTTTTTTGAATAAATAATTCAATACCTTGAGAATTACCTTTGCCAATGTTACTTAAATGTTGATAATCAATGCTATCTCGACCATCACTTCCACCCAAAATATCAAAACCAACTATATTTTCATATTGCTTGGAATAGACTTCAAATGTCATTCGTGTATCTGCACTTAAAAAACATTCAACCCCGCCTGCCCATTGGTCAGCAAAATAATTTTTCAGCAATTTTGTATTACCACGATTTGAATTCAAATGAATATTAAACGGAGATTGATAATATCTTCCGCCAGAGATATTGAATTTCAACAAAGGCGAAAACCGATACGACAACCCCAATCGTGGAGACACATTCCCTTGCCCTGTATAAGTCACATTTTCGTAACGCAAGCCTGACGTAATTTCTATATTCGCAGTCGGTTTTACATTGATTTGTGCAAAAATCCCCGTCTTGATAAAATCTAATACATTTTTGATTTCCACTGAATCATAATGTCCAAATGTTCCTATAGATTCAAATCGCAGGGAATCATGTCCAAAATAATTTTTCCAAAAATCATCTTCGGAAATAAAACGAACTGACTCATTTACGGATAAGGAATAACCATAAATATTTTCAGGTTCGCCATGCCACCAATTGTCATAATCCAATAAAATCGATTTCGCTGAAAATCCAAAACTTGTCTCAATATTTGAATTGATGCGATACACCCAATCGCCTTTCAAAGCCATTTCCCATTCAGCATCATCTTGACCATAATATTGGTTTTTCTCTCCATTTTTCAAGTATTGATACACATCCGTATTGAGTCCAACTCGGCTTCCACTTAACGACAAAATGCCATAGCCTTTTTTAGAAAATAGATTTTTGTAGGTGAGTCCAAGGGTCAATTGATTAGAATGGTAATCCACATTTTCGGCATTACGAAGTTGGGGATCATCTTCACCTTCGATATTAATTTCGTCAATTCCACTAATCATATTTAAGGACAATTTTTGCGTAGGAGAAAGTTGATAGGAAAATTTTCCCTGACTCGTCCAATATTTAGGAATTGCCATGAGTCCGGAACTTTGAATGACAAAATCCAAAAATGACCGTTTCAATGAATATATATATGAACCTTTTTGCGTGAAAGGTCCTTCAAAATTAAATCCAAATCCTGCCATATTAAAATTGAATTCAGACAAATGTCTATCACGATTCCCATCTCGAAGCGTTACATCCATGACGGAGGAAATTTTATCTCCATATTTTGCGGGAAATGCACCAGCGTAAAAATCGACCCGTTCAATAAAATCCGTATCAATCATGGTGATAGGACCTCCACCCTTTCCTTGTTCCGGGAAATGATTTGGATAAGGAATTTCAATATGATCCATAACAAATAAATTTTCACCGGGCGAACCGCCACGAACAATAATTTCATTGGTTTGATCTGCGCCAGATATTACTGAAGGCAAACTTTGCATCATGGACATAATGTCAAATGAACCCACAGGATCAGAACGGATTTCTTCTATATCCACGGTTCGGCTACTTGTGATTGCATCCTTGGTTTTTTCAAAGAATGTCGCTGTAACGACTACGCCTTCTCCCTGTAAAACCTGTGGGTGTAAATCAAAATTCGTGGTCGTATTTCGTTTTGGCACAATATGAACATTGGCTCGTTTTACGGGCTCATAGCCAATCATGGACACATGAATTACAAAGCTCCCTACTGGAACATTCTCTATTCTGAAATTCCCTTCCGAATTCGTAGCAGAGCCTAATTCTGTTCCGCTAACCATCACATTCACACCAATTAAGGGTTGGTGTGTTGAAACATCCTGAATAAGTCCCGACAATGAACCTGCTTGTCCCCAGATTAAACCGCTAATTATGAGAGATAAGAACATTTTTTTCATTGAAGAATTTACAAATTTCCATCATGTAAGTCTTCGTTTTGGTTTCTCTAATATAATAAAAAAGAGTTTTATAATAAAAAAAGCCCCATTCCATTCGAAATGAGGCTTCAGAATATTATTTTTTAAATTAATCTACTGCTTTAAACGATAGGTACATCCTTCCATTGTTTTCAAGAATTTCACGACCTGATTTTCAGTGTAAAACAGTTCATCTATTGGAACAAAAACATCACTAGGATATTCAATCGCATTATAATCACGTAAAAAATTTGCTTCTAATTTTATGACCATATCTCTAATGACCATAGGTGGAATTTCTTTATTCCGCATGAAATTAATTTGAAGATTTAACTGCCCGGTGGATGTCATATGAAAAAGTGGTAATGGCCCTTCATCCGAATTACATCTAAAGGTAAGTGTTCCATGATCTGTTCCTCGACCCCAAGAAATATCATCTGCATATTTTTCGGTAAACTCAATAATCAAGACACCTATTTTTGCAACTTCACGACTGCAAACATCTCTAAGGTGATTAATAAAAAGATCTTTATTCCAATTTGACATGTACGTTTCCCCCGTAAAAATGTCGTTTTATAGTAAAAAGGCAAGGGTTAATTTACAACGGATATGTACTTAGATTAAAGAATAACGTGTTTATTTTTTATTTCCCATCCAAATTGAATAATATAATAATTGAGTCTTTGTTTGTTCATTCATGATGCGCAACCGGTGCTTATATTTTTTTTCTTCTAATTCCATTGAGTATGGAAGCTCAATCATAACATTGTCCCGCTTAACAAATAGAGTTACGTCTGTTCCTTCTTCTACTGGAAATCCATTTTCATCATAAAATTCTTCCCGAAGTTTATCTGTATCTATTTGATCTTCCACTTTAAAACCAACCGGATCTTTCTTTCCAACTTTTTTAATTTTTTTAAATTTCCCAAATGAGATTCGATAACTCTTGGAACCGAAATCTGTCAATATATTTTTGGGAGCAATATGTTTCCCTTTCTTTGAATAGTCAATTCCAATTATTTCTAGACCACCCTTTACATCCAAAGGGACAATTCCTTCCACATAATCAGCAAACCAATTCCGTAATTCCGGATGAACCAATGCTGTGAATTCATCAAAAAAATCTTCTTCAGCAAACGATTCATTCGACCCGTAACGGGAAGATAATTCCAGAATAACATCCTTCAACGTTTTTTCACCATTTGTAAGCCGAATAATCTCTATGTCAAGTAACAATCCAATGATTGCACCCCGTTGATATACTTGGCCATAATGACGACCATATTTTTTTTCAAAAACATGCTCACTCATTTCAGTAAAAGGTATTTTCTTTTCTGGATATTTTGATGCACGACCAATTTTTCGACTCATTTGTTCCGTGAAAAATTCTAACGGTGTCATGAGACCCGATTGTACTTGAATCAGGTTGGCAAAATATTCCGTAATTCCTTCATATAACCAAAGATGTTTTGACATTCTTGGGTTTACATAATCAAAGTCACCTATATATTCACTATGAAGATTCAGTGGAGTAAAAATGTGCATAAATTCATGTAGCGCAACACGTTTAATCATGGATGTGTAAGATGAATCGCCAAAATCTGTGAGAGCATAAAAAGATGAATTGCCGTGCTCCAATGCTCCCATTCCAAACATAGATGTATTTTTTATTACCGTTTTTACTTTTTTAAAAATACCAATATCCTTGGATTGTAATGTATCCATCAATCCTCGACCATCACGGATATACATGATAAAATGATATTCCTCCACAGGAAGAGAATCTGTGAAAGTTGCCACAGCTTCCATAGATGGCTGGATTTCATTTTTAATCAAATTTGCAATATCAGATTCATCTCCATTGTAATATGTTTCGATGAATACTTTTGTATTTGCAACCATGAATGTGGCTGTATCAGGTTTTGAAATCATAATGGGGCAATCAATTAATTGGTGATAGTCCCTTGCATTAAATACGACCGTATTTTCAAACTTTGATTCTACTGGTAGAGCTGTAAAAGACCGCATTCCATTAGGCTGAACAAGTGACAATTGAATAGGCACTAATTCCAATCCATCAAAAAAACCAAACCAGCCAGAAGCATTGATAACAAAATTTTCATTCTCTTCAATATTAGTTCCGCCCATGGCCCAGATTCGTCTCATAGATTTTGGATGATCCCAAGAATCATCAATCCAATAATGGATCATGGTAAGGTCTCGTGCTTGGGTAATTTGGAAAATATTTTTTCCTATTTTTTCATAAGGAAGCAAATTCCCGTCTTTATCTTTTGGCTCAATGGATTCAATCATTTCACCATAATCCAATTCTTTATACGTCCCTGGGATCGTTTTAGGAAAATGAAAAATAACTGTGTCTTGATTGAGACTGGGACAATGAAGACGAACAAAAACTCGGTCATTCTTCACTTCATTTAGGTCAACGGAATAAATATATTTTTCTAATTGATATTCACCATTTGGATTGTATTCCAATCTTGGAATCGTGGGTGAACAAGCTGAGATTAATAAGAGAATAAGTGATGTAACAAATAAGTGTTCTCTGATCTTGTTTGCAGTGAGCCTGCTGAAGTCGTCAAAGGAGACGACTCGTAATATTAAATTAGTGTACATCATCGGTTCCTGAGCCTGTCGAAGGAGCATCATCAGGTATGTTAAATATCATGCTTCCTTCTTTTAAGTTTTTATGAATCCCAGTACGCTTATTCACTTTCATTGACATCCACGACTTGAATGCTCACGCGAATCAAGTTATCATCCGAATCCCGATCTACAAATTTATGCATGGGATCAATACCAGCTTTAATAGGCTTTTGATCTACTTGAACCGTAAAAGTTGTCAACGAATCTGTGATGAATACTTTTTTCAAATAAATAGGAATTTCTTCCATCTCGCCGTTGACTAAGGTCTCACCCAAAACACCAATCTCCAACCAATCATTTATTATAGCATCAGTTTGATTCCCAAGACTATCTGAGTACACTTTCTTTGCTTCCACTTCCATGGTAACTGTAAAAGTGCCATCTTCATTTTCAACTGCTGAAGCTTTTTTCGCTTTATTCTCGTAAAGAGTAATCTTTTCAAACGTATCAGTAATGAGGTAC